>JBFFBT010000178.1:0-12210 GCA_041560255.1 Myxococcota bacterium
CGATCTGGATGCCATCATCACCCACCACCAAGAAAAGCCGAACAGCTTGTGGCTCATGCAGGATCGAGGGCAATACGAAAAGGTTGTATCAAAAGAACGACTCCTCTTTGACGTTGATACCCTCAAGCAGGATCATTCCATCGATCACCGGTTCAGTTACCAAGTCCGTGCCAAAGATAGAGACCATGACGGCTGTATCGAGGCATTTTTACTGACTCCCATCATAGGCCGGGAGCAATGGATAGACAATGGGCAAGACCTGTATTTGGTAAGCGGAGCCAACCGAATCCTGGTTATCGATCTTCCCAAAAAATCCAAAGCATCCTGCGATAAGGAGGCTATACCCGAACTCTTGATGAAACACCTCTGGCACACGACCTGGAGTGTCTTGGAAGATTCGAACAAACCGTATAAATAAAATCGATTCTATTTTCACCCGGCGCCGCTCGGGGCCCAATCGATAGGGAGCTTTTCGTGCGCCCCTTCTCGCAGCATGTGACGATTGGCCCGCCTCCAACGTTTGATCTGCCTGTGGGCATATAAACTGAGGGCAGCTCTGCGCATCTTACCCCGAGACAGAAAGCTCATTATCCTGGGTAATGAATACACCCGCGCCATGGCTTTCATAGTTTCCGATATCAACTGGTATGCAGACATCTTGTTGGGTTGAAATACACTGTGATGGGCATCGTACAAACCCCAATTCTCGGTGATCAACCGATCCTGTTTTTTCATCTCCTCGTAGACCACCGTTCCCGGAAGGGGTGTCAAAACGGCAAACTGTATGGAGTCGATGTCTTCTTGGATGGCGAAGCGGCTGGTATCTCGAATGGTGTCGACTCCATCGGCATCCGATCCGGTTACAAACATGCCATGAACCCAGATGCCGTGTTTGTGAAACTTGCGAATGGCCATGCGTATGTCTTCAATGGTTTGTCGTTTGTGGAATAGTTTCAAAGACTTGGTATCGATAGACTCAAACCCTACAAACACAGTACGGCACCCGGCTTTCTGCATAAGCTTGAGCATCTCGTCATCTTTCGCGGCTCTTACGGATACCTGCGCCATCCAATGCGGAAGAAAAACATCTTTTCTCAACAAGTAGTCGAGCAACCCTTTGGTTCGACTGGGGGAGGCACAAAAATTGTCGTCATAAAAGAAAACATCACCTCCATTGCCACGCCAACGCTCGAGCTCTTCGGCCACATGCTCACGGCTGGCATAACGCATTTTATGCCCGAACATAGGTGTAACCGAGCAAAATTTACAATGGTGCGGGCAGCCTCTCGAAGTCTGGAGGGGAATGATTCGGTTGCCGATATACGGTTTACCCTTATATGCCAACAATGAAAAATCGGGAATGGGCACCTCGTTCATGTCAACCGGGTCGGTCGCGAGCGGATTGTGCACCATCTCGTCATCCGACCAATAACTCAGCCCAGGCACCTCCTCCGGACCGGTGTGTCCTTCCAACATATCCAAAAGCTTGATGAAACTTTGATCTGCTTCGCCTTTTAGCACCCAATCGGCATGCTCCAACGCTTCTTGGGCCAGAAACGTCACATGCGGCCCTCCCAAAACCACTGGAACTCCGGCTGCGCGGGCTTTATCCGCCAAATGGTACGCACGGGGCGCAGTCGACGTAATCGTAGATATGCACACCAAGTCGGCCCGCAGCAGCTCATCAATACATACCGGCATTATTTCTTCAACATACACCCGTACATCCAGACCTCGACGTTTTGCGAGCGTGCCCAAAATAGGCAACCCCAACCGAGGCAGGCTGACCAACGAATAGACGTGATTGCCGGGAGCTTTCGGCTCCACCATAAGAATCTTTCGAAGTTTCATGTAAGGTCTCCGTGGAATGGTGTGAATACGAGGTGATATTCTCGCCCTTTCTTCGTATGTACCTCAACGTATGTCATGGCATATGCCGACGAATCAGCCTCATAAACGCAATAGACTAAACGCCGAAAGTCACGGTCTTGTCATGAAAAGAAAAAAAGTGCAAGCAGTTATGCAGAAATATCCATCCAGACTCATTCAACTGCAATCACCAGGCGGTCAGACCTTCAACTCAATTTTTTAGAGGCTGTTTTTATTAGCGTTTTCACTCTTTTGGTATAGGGAGGGTAGAACCACTTCAGGTTATCCAACCTGCCTTGATGCAGTATGGATCTTTCGTGAGAAAAAGCTCGAAACCCAAAATACCCATGATAGTTTCCCATTCCACTCTGCCCTATGCCCCCAAACGGCAACCCGGGATTGGCCAAATGCAGGACCACTGCGTTGATGCAACCGCCACCGGCCGAGGTTTGACTCAAAATGTAACGAATATTCGCCGGGTTGTTGCTGAAAATATACATCGCCAACGGTTTCTCCATAGATTGCACCAAACGCACCGATTGCTCCAAAGACTGAAAGGTCAAGATCGGCAGGATGGGACCGAATATCTCTTCCTGCATGATGGGCGATGAGGCCTCAACCCCACCGAGAAGCGTAGGCTCCAGATACCTATCCTCAAGATCCGAAGATCCCCCAAACTCGATCTTTGCTCCGTTTTCAACAGATGCTTCGAGCAACCCAAGCAATCTTTCGAGACTATTGCGGCTTACCATCCGGCAGTAGGATGGATTCGCCCTTCTGGAGGCAGCATCTGCGCCGTAGCGTGCCGCCAGCACGCTCTTTGAGCGCTCGATAAAAGAACCCAACCTATCTTGATGAATCAACACATAATCCGGCGCGACACAGGTTTGCCCCGCGTTGAGAAATTTTCCCCACATGATGCGTTCGGCCGCTTTTTGGACATCGGCCGTCTCGTCGACGATAACCGGCGATTTCCCCCCTAACTCCAAGGTAACCGGCGTAAGATGCCGGGCAGCCGCGGTCATGACGGTTTTTCCGACGGCCGGGCTTCCGGTAAAAAAAATATGATCGAACTTCAATTTCAACAACTCGTCGGAGACGGCCGATCCTCCTTCGAACAATGCGATCTCTTCTTCGGGAAACAAATCCGATAGCAAAGTTTTCAAAAACCTTGCGGTGTGGGCAACCTTGCTGGATGGTTTCGCCATGATGCAGTTTCCGGCAGCCAGCGCCGCCGCCAGTGGATTGAGAAGCAAATTGACAGGATAATTCCAGGGAGAAAGTATCAAAGCCAATCCTTTTGGTTCGTACCGAATCTCACTCCGGGTGCCGAACAACAAAATAGGACTCTTGACTCGAACAGGCCTCATCCAATCCTCGAGATGTTTCATGAAATGCTTCAGCTCGGCCATGACAGGCAATATTTCGGTAAGATCCGCTTCTGCGGGGTGTTTTTTAAAATCGTCATACAGAGCCTGATGCAATCCGGAACGCCTTTCCCAAAGCGCATCCATGAGTTTTTTCAATCTTTCGATACGATCGAGCGCGGTGGTCGACGCCATGTTCCAGCGGTTTTCCTGCTGCTTTTCATACACTCTTCGGATTTCGTCGGCAGATACGGATTGCATGGAACTCATCCTCCCAATTTATCCGGACACTCCCTCATGTTGCCATATTTCCAAACTCACCGCACAGTTTTCTCTCCACAAATTACACACCGCGATCCGACAAGATCGACCTGGACCAATGTCCAAAACATCCGTGTCCGCACGACATCGCCGGGGGGAAAAATCGGGGCATATCCCGGCAGTGTTGCGAAAACGCCTAACCATCTCGGGCAATGACGTAATCAAACCATATATCCGACAGCAAAATCGAGGAGGCTCAATCCGCAGCAAAAAGCCTCTCTCATAAAGAAGCGATGATCCTTTCTAAAGCCTTGGCGATTTTTTTGGGCCTCGTGTTTTTGATTTCGATCTGGTTGCACCCATTGAAAGCCGCCATGCGTACAAGTAAAACTGCCAGCGGCGACAGCACGGATTCGAAATCGGAGTAACCCGTCTTGAAGAAAATGTTTTGAAGAATCAATCGTTTTTCCTTCCGGTCGGCCTTGGGATCCAGTTGTCCCACAAACTCATCTCCATACAATATCGGCATATTGAAATACCCGTAAGTACGCTTGGAGGCAGGCAGGTAACACTCGAGGCTGTACGAAAAATCGAAATGCTTTTGGAGCCGATCCCGCATGATGAGACAATTGTCAAAAGGAGACAATATGTAAACCTCTTTCCGAGACGATGCCCGACCATTGGTTTTTTTCAAGGTTTCCGACAGGGCATAATACGGATGGTTATCCTGTGCGCATATCAACTCCACGACGACGCCGGCATCTACAAGCGATTGGATGGTTTTATGAACGGTCTTGGTATCCACCATGCGCCAATCAGAGTCCCGCGAAGCTGCGGGCTGTAAAAACCTACTCAGATCGGTTTCATCGGCCAATCCCATGGCGGCCAAACCCCGCCTGACGATAAACTCACCGATCTCCGACCGCGCAGGCATGCTGGTATCGACACCCGGCGGCAAAACCCGCTCGGTCAGATCATAGATCTTTTGAAAACCCCGCCGATCGGTGATCATCAAATCTCCTCTCCAAAACAAAAACTCCAGAGCTATCTTGGCGGGCTTCCAATCCCACCAGGTGCCTTTTTTATGGGATTGCGCCTTGAAATCTTTCGATGCCAGCGGGCCCTCGTTGCGGATACGCTCCAATACCTTGGGCATCAGATGCTTGCACTTACCGAGCTGATGCTTGGCCCAAGAGGTAGAAGGGTTGTGAAACTTTTTCATTTTCGGGAGATAAAACCGATAGTCTTGCATGGGCAGATACGCCATGGCATGCGCCCAGTACTCGAACAGAGATCGATCCTCGTTGATCAAAACAGAAATGTCATTCGGGTGGTACCCGACCTGCCGGGTCCAAAGTACATGATGATGAGAACGCTCAACCACAGATATGGTGTCGATCTGCACATACCCGAGCCTGGAAATGGTTGCAAGGGTTGCACCCTTCCCCGGAGGTACGGGCGCAATCCCTGGTAGCATTTGAGCCTTCAATATCATGTCGCGAGCTTCTTTATCAGAGATTTTCATTTCAACCACCTCCCAATGCCCGACCCAACCTGCGGCATCCTGTTATGATTTGTTTTTCATCCACACACGCAATCGAGAGACGAAACTGAACCACCGATCTTGGACGAGCATAAAAACGGCTTCCAGGCGCCACCTTGACGCCGAAGCTGGACATACGCCGCATGACATCCTGCTCGGATAATGATTTTTGAGGCAAGGTCAACCAAACCGTGTAGCCTCCGGATGGCTTGGTCCACACAACCCCTGGAGGCATGTAGAGATCCAGACCCTGTAACATGATTTGCATGCGTCTTCGATACACCCTGTGAATGCGACGAAGATAGGTTTCAAAACGCCCACCCGCGCAAAACAACCCAGCGATGATCTGAGCCAAGGTATTGCCGGACAAGCAAGTTGCATGCTGTAGGTGTGACAATCTTAGAACGACTTCCCGCGGGGCGGCCACCCAACCCACCCGCAAGCCGGGAAACACAACTTTTGAAAATGTACCCACATACAACACTATCCCTTTGGTATCCATGGATTTTATCGGCAGAACCGCTTTGTGAAAGTATTTCAGCTCCTCTTCAAAACCATCTTCGATGATCGGCAATCGGTGCTGCTCGCAAAGTGCCAGCAGCCGTTCCCGATGAGCCTGATCGGTGGTAATACCGGTAGGATTGTGAAAATTTGGCATGGTATAAAGCAGCTTGGAGTGATTTTCTGCAATCACTCCGGCAAGCTTGTCAAGATCCATTCCATCGGGGTTCATTTCTATCTCAAGCGGCTTGGCGCCGTGCAAACACACAAGCTCGTGCGCCATCCCATAGCTGGGAGACTCGACAATCACACTGTCGCCCGGCTTGACAAGCAACCGAAAAAGAAGATCGATGGCCGACTGTGCGCCGGCAGTAACGAGAATTTCGTCCGACGACACCGACACGCCATGCAACTCCATGCGCTCGGAAATCAATTTTCGAAGCGGCCCGAACCCACCCGCATCGGCATAATCCAGTGCTTGACCCTGGTTATCCATGAGCGCTCTGTGGGCGACTCGTTTCAGATCGTCCAACGGGGCCAACCTAGGATCGGCCGCGAGTCTCTCAAAGTCTATACAGTCTTTCGACACAGGTACACCATCCGCGCCCGATTCACATACATCCGATCCCAGCAGGGTGCTCCAGTCGATACCCTGCTCGGATTTTGATTCGATCCGACACTTACCGGCAAGCGCCGTCGGCGAACGGGATCGCCTGCGTACAGTCGTATAGGATCCACAACGGCTCTCAAGATACCCAAGGGCCCGAATCTCTTCGTATGATCTGATGACGGTAGATCGGTGCACTCCAAGCGTTACGGCCAAAGACCGGGTGGAGGGCAGGCGGCTTCCAGGTTTCAAGACACCCTGTAAGATCAAGCTTACCACGCGATCGCAGATCTGGCGGTACACAGGAGATCTGCTGTTTTTATCGATGTCGCCAAGCAACATATCAGAAGCACCCGGCAATGAAATCGGTATCATTAATTATCATATAAATTGGATCTTTTCAAGATACCATTTTGGCGCTATTTTCGAAAAAACCGTGCTTTGGAGGAGAGAAACGATGCAATTTGTAAATGTTTACGAAGATCCCGTGCGAGCGGCCGCCTACGATCAGCTCGAGTACACAGGTACCTACCTGCCGGCGTTTCGGCAATTGCGCACCCTCATCCAAAAACACCCAACCGGAAACCATGCGCTTGATTTTGGATGCGGAACCGGACGGTCGACCCGATTTTTGAAACAGGCTGGGTTTGACACCGTAGGCATCGACATTTCGAAAGACATGCTGTCCATCGCCAAGCAACGCGATCCGTCCGGTCTATACCAACGTATCGATAAAAATGATCTATCTTTTCTACCAGAAGGCGGCTTCGATTTGATCCTGTCGGCCTTTACGTTTGACAACATCCCGACACACGATAAAAAAGTCATGCTTTTTGGAAAGTTGAAAAAGCTACTGGCGCCCGGCGGCGTGCTTATCAACCTGGTCTCGACCCCCGAGATGTACACCCATGAGTGGGTAACATTTTCGACCCAGGATTTTCCCGCCAACAAATCCGCCAAAACCGGAGATGTGGTCAGAATCATCACCAAAGACTACTCGGATCCAAGACCGGTGGATGACATCCTCTGGCCTGACGAGGCCTACCGAAAAGTGTATGCAGAATCGGGCCTGGCCATCCAAGAAACGCATCGACCCTTGGCCAAAGGAGACGAGGGAATTGCGTGGATCAATGAGTGCAAGATAGCTCCTTGGGCGATCTACGTGCTCAACCGAATCTCCCCCACTGCTTCGCCCGCAGAGAGCAAAAACAAGGGGATCTGAGGCGGCAACCAGCTTGCCTACACGTGCTGATCGATTAAAATCACATTTCCATCCGGATCGGCAATCATGAAGCTCGCAGGCCCGGTGGAGCTTTCGTCCGCTTCTGAAATCATGCCGATACCCTGCTCTTTGAGCCGACGCTGCAAATCGCGAACGTCTGTGAATTTTTTGCGTGGTTGCGCATCCTGTCCCCAACCCGGGTTGAAGGTGAGAATGTTGTTTTCAAACATACCCTGAAACAAACCGATGACGTGTCCGCCATTTTTCATCATCAGCCAATTTTGCGATTGATCTCCGCCGAAAACCGTAAACCCCAATTTTTCGTAAAAGATCTTCGATATCTCGATATTTTTCACTGCCAAGCTGACCGAGAAAGCTCCCAAATCCATCATTGCCTCCGAAATTATGTCGCTTAGGTATCAACAAAAAACGCATATGATAAAACCGCAAGACGACTTTAGAAAAATCGTTGGATTGCTACGCTAGGTGTTTTTTATCATTTTGGTCATCGGGTACCGATCATACGCATGAAAACCGATTTTTTTCCAAAACGCCCGGGCTCTTTGATTTTTTCTTTCAACTTCCGTGTGGATTGCCGATATGCCCATAGAGCTTAGCTCACCTTCGATAAATCGGATGACCTGCCGGCCGACTCCATGTCCTGTAAAGCTTTCTCGTATATAAAATTCGTCAATCCATACATTCGGGCCATGCTCGAGCCCAAAACCGTGTGTAACCACGATATATCCTTCTGCATGATTGTTGATATGAATCAGCCATATTTTTCCCAATCCACTTTCATTGAAAAACTTTTCGAGTCTTTCCCCGGCATTTTTTTCATCAAATTGTATACCCTCGTAATCATAGTACTCATGCATGAACGTGATGATGGTGTCGATATCGGAAACAGCAGTTTCTTTGCAAACTAGGTTTATATTTTTCATATCTTTAATCGGGTAACCTTTTTGGTCATTTTTGCGCCCAACCATGACATCGCGGATCTATGTGTGAAAAACCTAGGATCGCCATTTTACTCTATCCAGGTAAGGTAGGCTGCATACATTTCCCAAGCGTCATTGTTTTTTCTCAATTTTGCCTCACCGCCCTCATATCCGATGCGAAAGTACACCAACGCATCATCATGATCATCGCTGATGTCAATCTGTTGGACTTCAGGATGCGTAAGAAAGTGCCAGCCGACCCAATGCCCTTCCCTTATCGATATTTTCTTGTTTAGAAATTGCATACGGCTCTCAATATCCTCTTTATGGCTTTCTATATCTAAAAAAGAAGTAAGCTCGTCAATATACTCATCCGAAAGATAAAGAATGTTTTTCCCCAACACGATATTCGGCCGAAAATCCACAAGGGTGTTATGATCTTCATATGCGCCCACGTTATATGATACTTCATTCTGCACAACATAGTATTCAAACCCTGTATAAAACTTGCTGCCAACCTCTGGACACCAGTCGGTGGCGCAATATTGATCCAAATCGGTTGGGTTGTAAAAACGCTGATAAATCTCATAGATATCTTTCTCCGTACCCGATAACTTTTCTATCTCGACATCGCCGATAGGTCGACTCTTCTGTTGCCAAGCGATCAAATAGCGATCAAATTCGCTTTGTGAACCGAGCTGGTAAATTGTTTCGAGATCGGGGATTTGATTCGAATCAGGCGACAACCCGCACGAGCAAATAAATTGTATAAGTATCAGTGCAAATACTGCGCAAAACCACCCACGTCTCGACAACATTCCTAACAAAAAAACACCTGGTTTTTCAGAATTTTTTATCATCATGATGACTCCATAAGAGATTTCGACTTTCGTTAAAAATAGACCCTTTTATATGAAAACGTCAAGACAAGCAGATGAAACGCAGTAGAAAAGTGAGGAGCGCAAGACATCACGCATATGCTGCTTTGCAAAGTACATGAGCATGCATAGGAAAGATGTGTGTGCAACCGAGGTGCGCCTGTGACTGAATCAGATTGGGTGAAAGAAATGAGAGGTACTTTTCGTTATCGTTGTATCGGAGAGAAATACTTCGGGTTGATGTATTGCTCACAGGCGTCCCCGATGCCGTCCTTATCTCGGTCTTGTTGTTCCGGATTGAAGACTTCAGGACAGTTGTCTTTGAAATTAGGCACGTTATCATTATCGTTGTCGGGTTCGGGAAGATGGAATGCCCGGTAGTCGACAATTCGGGTGTTGTTATCATCAGGGATATTCCCGTCGGGCCATTCGATGCTGAAGGGCAGGTCCATAATTTCCTTATTGACATCAGCCTTTTCTTGCAACAACAGCAGCATGGTTGTGGTTGCGTCGACATCGCCACGGCGTCGATCGGCAAAGCTGTCGATCACACCACTGATCCTGAATCCGCCGAACCGCCCCAGCTTGGGATCGAATTGCGCTCCCAGTTTGGAAAATAAGCCTCGAAAACTGAATTTGACTTCACCTTTATCATCGGACTCGAAATAGAAATCCATCAACCTTGCCGGGATGACTTTGAGGGGTTGATCGGTAAATTCTTCCAACTCCCAGGCTTTTTTATCCCGCACCAGCGTTTTGAGATGATCTTTGGATTGGTTCTCGGCAGCCCTTTCGAAGCGGGCAAATCCCAAACCGGAACGCCTGTAAAGATTTTTATCCTCGCTGCTCATACCCAGGTAGAACGCAACATTGGCGCCCTTGAACGGTGGCTTGATGTCGTTCAAATCCGGTGGATACGCGTATTCGCGGAAATATTTGTCAAACATGAAGGGTGGACATCCCGGGCAGTCGGGCGGAAAGAAGCGGCATCGCATGTTTACCCAAATGATGCGAGGAATCACAATGATCAGCCGGGGGTCATAGCCAATGTAGTTCAGGGCATGATAATCATCGGATTGCACTTGGCTCAGCACGCCTTTGCTGATGGTCGGATCCATGAGGTTGCCTTGATCATCCTGCCAGTGACTGGCCTGACAACGTCCATTACTCGTTCCACACAACGGATCCCATACATCCACTCCCCTGGAAAAAGGGACATTGAGCAACACATCGTCGAAATACTCTGCATCTGCGGCAGTCACGAGGCGGGATTCGCTGTTCACCGAATGGGCCACGCCGGTTTCATCGAAACGCCACAAATCCAAGCTGTTGGGATGAATCGTGTAGGTAGGATATCCATCTTGAATATCCGTCATGCTCAAAAATCCCAGGGCGTGGGCGATCTCGTGGGCAGCGACGCCGACAAAATCGTACTGATCGGCAGCAATACCGTCACTGCGATCAAAGTCAAATTCATCCACATAAAGCAGATTATAGCGTATCTGACCATCCGCATTGTTGGCCAAGGCTGAGCCGTACAAGGGATCGAGGGTGGTGCTAAGCCCCAGCGCCTTGGCATTGGCCGTGGCGATGGTAACCTGACCGTCGTTGCGGGCGCCGTTGACATCGATAAGCGGCGCCGATATGGGCAGGGCCGATACGGCATTCGACTCCGTCACCCCCCATGCGTCCGCGATCATGGCGGTTCGCAGATTGTTCAGCGTATGGGTTGTTCTGGCTGTGGTGGTTGCAGCCAGGATAGACGAAGAGGGAAACTGACTGGCGTTATCCCAGGCAACATTGATGGTGACGGTTATCGGATCCCCAAAGCGCCACTCCCAGATGGCGGCCGCTTCTTCAAATGCGTCCATTTGGTCCGCCGTCATCGGCGTTGTGCCGATATCGATAAGATTAATGGTCAACGCCTCAGCACGTTGAAGCGAGGCCGACAATCCCACAACAAGCATCACCAAGAAAAAGCCGCCGAAGCGACGTCTACCGGCACGACAAGAAAGCGGATGAGTTTTCATTTCGGCAAACATTGAATCCTCCCAAGTGTTAGGTTTACATTTCAAGCACAGCGCTACTGCGTCGACGCCTGTGTATTTGGTATTTGCAACAAGGGATGGTTTTCTGACAAAAAAACTACATCGTCGATCTATTTGCGATCTGTTCGGGTGGTACCTTGTCTCTGGGGTTATCAATACACGCGGATCACGAGCCCGCCTTACCAGATGATGTCGACATCATATTGATGAAACTGTTTGTCACCGGTTACGATGGGAAGCTTTTCGAACCGAGCTTGGACGATCAACAATCGATCAAAGGAATCACGATGATGAAAAGGAAGATCCACCAATCGATCGCAATGATCCTTTCTGATGTCCATCCAACCGATATTGTGGCTTTCTATGATCCGGGTGAGGTATTTCTGCCAGCCGTCGACCAAAACCAACTTGCCTAATGAAACCTTTATGCATATTTCCCAATAGCTGGCCGAGCTGATGTAGATTTTGTTATCCGGGTTTTCGTATGCTTGCACGGCATTGGCAGAGAGTCTCTTGTCACCGGATATGGCCCAAAGAAATGCATGGGTATCGAATAAGAGGTTCACTCGGCAAAGTCCATGAACTCGTGCATATCTTCCAAAGGCGCATCAAAGTCGTCAGCCATATATTTCACAAAATCACTACAACCTCCAACCTTCCGTTTGTTCGTGGCTTGCTCGATAACAACCAGTTTGACCAGCGGCTTTTTTCCTTTAGCAATAATGATTTCGTCCCCTGCTAGAGCTCTGCGAATGAGCTTGGATAGGTTGGTTTTCGCAGCGTGTATTGTGAACTCTTCCTTCATCAACTTAGCTTAGCTAATAAACTAAGCTAAGTCAAGCAAATACTTCTGATCCGTACTCTCAAAATTTACCCTGTACCGTCTCGAAACTCTTGAAATCATTTTAAGATTTCAAAAAGGCTTCTCGGGCTCAATAAACTCGCAACATACAAACTACTGTTTTTTAGTGAC
>JBFFBT010000179.1:0-12203 GCA_041560255.1 Myxococcota bacterium
CCCGGCCTCATCTTTCACAGCGACCGAGGCGTTCAATACGCGAGCAACGAATTCCGTGACAAACTATCCAAACTCGACATCACTCAAAGTATGAGTCGTAAGGGAGACTGCTGGGACAACGCCGTGGCCGAGAGCTTCTTTACCACCATCAAACGAGAACTGGTTTCCAAACGCCTCTGGCTGAACCACATGACCGCCAGAACCGGAATCCACGAATACATCGAAGTGTTCTACAATCGAAAACGGAAACACTCGACCAACCGCAATCTCAGCCCGGTCGATTACGAAAGGCGTTTTGACAATTACGCTGCTTTTGCAGCATAAGGAAACTGTCCACTAAAACGGGGCAAGACCACACCACAGGTTCCCCCATCAAGCGCACATCCACCCATAAAGGACCGTCCTATTTGTCGTACGATCGGATCTTTCGGAAGCAAATCAGCCATCCGATCGAGCACAGACAGCGTACAATGAAAGTTCATCCGTTCGAAGGCACCTTGGAGCTTTCGATAGGATCGATCCAATCCGGATTCCAACGACGACTGTAAGTCATGCTCTTTGAGCATCTGCAAAACCAAAACATGCGCGCTGGTCATCGCATGCATGCACCTATCAGCCCACCCACCACAAGAAGCGCGGTCGAAATGAACAACATAGTCGGAATCACAACATGGAAAAATTTTTTTTCACCTAAACCTCCCATAACTTATGTAATTTCAATAAATCCCAGCACCATTGCCGGAACTATAATGTATCAGCCGTCAATCTCTTCCCGCCTCACCCAAATGGGTTAATGGAAGGGGTGAATGGCAAACTTCTTGGACTCGGCATCATTTGATGATATAGTGGAAAAGTATTATGGACTTTCAGGGCGGGGTTCGGTGCTTGAGATCAGTTATTCGGATTGAGGACAATAGGGGTTTTTGCCGGTAAACCAGCTTGGTTTTGGGCTTCCATGCTAGAAGAAAACAGATTGTACCTTCCCTATTTGTTGAGCGCCCTCTGGGAGGGCGGCTTTCGAGGCTCACTCACCCTTACAGAGGGTAATGTAGAGAGATCTTTGCTGTTTCATGACGGCAAAGCCGTCAATGTACACTCCAAGCTCCAGGAGGAGACTTTGGGTAGGGTGTTGCTCGAAGAAGGCAAAATCAATCAGCACGAATATGCCGAGTTGCTTCAACGCATCACCCAAACCAAACAAACCGCCGGAGAAATACTCATCACCATGGGTATTTTGGGTCCCCAGGATGTATTTCTGGCGCTCGAGTTCCAAACCCGCAAGAAACTGCTCAATTGTTTCAGGATGGTGGATTTCGGGTTTTCTCTTGAGAAAAAAGTCGTCCCCATCGAGCAAATGATCACCAACCTGGATCCATCCGAGATCATATTGGCCGGCGTGCATTTGGCATATTCGGTGGATCGCCTGCTTACCGAGTTTCCGGTAAACGAAGAGACGGTTTTTGTCACCGTAATGCCCGCTAAAGATGGCATAATAAGAATCGGCCCTAGAGAAAGTAAAATATGCAACCTGATCGGAACCGGAAGCCCCTTGGTCAGGTTGATGAACAAAGAGACCGATCTCAAGAGTCTTTTGGCTTCGTTGTATGCGTTGCATGCGCTGCGGCTGGTTGAAGCTTCGGGGATTGAAAGGCCCGACACCCGAAATCTGGAGCTTCCCAATTTGGCCCCAGAACCCCAGACACAAAAAATCCCGTCATATGAGGAAGTCGCAGACAATCTTCCCGAAGTGAAATCCACCCCGCAACCCGAGCTGGAAGACGAACCATTTCGCGCTCCAACGCTCAACGATTTATTGATGGGCAACCATGTCGATCCAAAATTGGCCAAAAAAGTGCTCGGCCTGGCGAGAAGTGATCATTTCAAAGTCCTCGAAATCACCCGAGACGTCAAAGGCCAAAATCTCAAAAACGCATTTTTCAGACTTTTGAGGGTGTATCATCTTCAAGACATCGAACCGAGCTATCCATCACCCAAAGATAGAAAAATGGCCTACACGCTGCTGGATAAAGCCACCGTGGCCTACCGGGTGCTCAACCATGATGAAAGCCGTAAGGCCTACCTGCAATCCTTGCAAAACGATCAGCTCCAACAAGATCACCCTGTCCCCCCACGGGTTTTGGCAGACGTCGAAGCTTTAAAAGGAGAGCTTGCCCTTACCAGCAAACGTTACAAAGAAGCCATTGACTTGTTTATTTCGGCCATCACCCAATACCCGGACGAACCCAGTTATCATTTCAAGCTCGGAGTGGCGTGTTATAAAAAAGCTCTGGTGGAGCATCCGCCCCACAAGCAACTACCCGATTCTCTTCGAAAACCTTTTTTGAAAGCCATCAGCCTGAAACCCAGCTACGACGAGCCTCGGATGTACCTTGGATACATCTCGAAGCGCAACGGAAACTTCAAACGCGCTTTAAAAGAGTTCAAAGGAGCCCTCGAGAGCAATCCCAACAATCCGATGGCCCTATCGGAAGTACGATTGTTGAAGAAGCGCTTGAAACCATAGCGTGGCCGCCGCTCGAATCGACCTTTGGGTCATCAGCTGGATTCGGTATGTTTTTTTCGATGCAGATTATCGGTAAAACCTTGATTTGTTTTGGACAATACCTTCCGAATTGGGTATAATTACACCTAAACAACTTATAATATTCATTCGATTTCTTTTACAAGAATCATGGTGCTCAACAAACAGGCCGAAACAGGGGATCCCGTTGTGAAGAAGAATCTGCAAAAACCAGCTTCCCGCCGGGACGAGCAGACCAACCACACGGTCGCCCTCGGCGCCTTTGTGCCGGTAGAAGAAAATGGAAGTGGAAAAACCGAAAGCTTGATCAAACCCGCCTACCATGAACTGGATGAAATATTCAAACTGATTACAAGCAGTATGCGCATCGTCGATATGCACTACAACGTGCTTCGCGTCAACAACTCGATGGAGAGACTCTCGAAACTTCCGGCAGATATTCACATTCGAAAAAAATGTTTCGAAGGCTTCCCGGGCGAGTATTGTCACAGCGACATGTGCACCTTGAAGCTGATCCATGCCGGAAAAGAAGTGTACGAGAAAGAAACCCTCAAAAAAAACGCCGCGGGAAAATCAATTCCATGTGCGCTCAACGCCAAACCTCTATACGACGAACGGGGCCACACCATTGCTATCTTGCAGGAATTCAGGGATCTCACCGAGCAAAAACGCCTCGAATCGATCGCCCAAGCCGTAAACACGATGAACAATATCGGTTATGTATTTTCGGGCATACGCCACGAGCTGGGCAACCCTATCAACTCAATCAAAACAGCGCTCTCGGTGCTCGATCATAAGCTTTTCAGCATGTCGAAAGAGACCATCAAGGACTACGTCGACCGTATGCTTAGACAGATTGCCCGCATGGAGTATTTACTCAAATCAATGCGAAGCTTCAATCAATATGAAACTCCAACACTCGCTCGGGTCCATCTCAACAGTTTCATGACCGACATTTTCAATCTGGTGAAAACCGATTCACAACGTACACATGTCGAGTTGGTTCGAAAACTGGCTCCCACTTCGTTATACACGCTGGCCGATCCGCGGGCCCTGCAACAAGTCATGCTCAATGTAATCAGCAACGCGTTGGATGCCATGGAACACAGCTTCAACCCAAAACTGACCTTCGAGACCATCCAGCACGATAAGATCGTCGAGATCAAAATCACCGATAATGGTTGTGGTATCCATTCGGAGAATCTGAATACGATCTTCACGCCTTTCTTCACGACCAAGAAAAACGGTACGGGTTTGGGGTTGGTGATCGTAAAAAACATGCTCACCCAGATGGGCGCCTCCATAGAGATTCGAAGCAAGATAGACCTAGGAACAGCCGTGTCGATATATCTCAGAGAGTACCAAGCCGACGATGCAGCCAACCATTAATAACATGCTCATCATCGATGATGAAAAAGATTTTTGTCGTTCGTTGACCGACTATTTTCAATCGGACGATGTACGCGTCGAATCGGCCCACTCCCTCAAAGCAGGCCGAGCAATCTTGGCGAAGCGCCTTTTCAATATCATCGTATTGGATCAAATACTGCCGGACGGCTTGGGTATCGATCTATGCAGGGAGATACTTACCTTAAACGAGCATGCAAAAATCATACTCATCACGGCATACCCCCGTTGTGAGGCCGCGGTCGAGGCCATCAAGACAGGTGCGTACGACTACCTATCCAAACCCATCGATCTCAAAGAGCTCGAGCATCGCATTAAGTTGGCGTTGCACGCATATGAGCTCGAAAACATCGCCCGGCTGCAGACCTACCAAGAAGAAAAAAACAGGAAAGCCAATGTGTTGATCGGAGCAAACCAAGGTCTGTCCAGGCTTGCAAGGCACTTGCAGGCCGCCATTGATTCGGACAGCAACGTGTTGTTGACAGGCGAAAGCGGCACCGGAAAAAATGTCGTCGCCAGATACATACATTACGCGGGCAACTCGGCTCCATCTCCTTTCATAAGCATCAACTGCGCAGCCATAGCTCCAAGTCTCATTGAAGCAGAGCTCTTCGGCGCGGAGAAAGGCGCCTATACCGGCTCTGTGCAAGCCCATCGAGGCATTTTTGAAATGGCGCACAAAGGAACGGTTTTTCTCGACGAGATCGGAGCCATGCCTTACGCGTTGCAGTCCAAACTGCTTGGAGTTTTAGAAGATAAACAAATCAAGCGCATCGGTGCAGAAACCTACAGAAACATCCATGCGCGTATCATAGCGGCAACGAATATCGATATTCATGACGCCATAAATCAAGGCAGGTTTCGAAAAGATCTTTTTTATCGATTGAACATCATTCATATTCACTTACCTCCTTTACGAGATCGCAAAGAAGACATACAAAAACTGTGTGCGCATTTCATTTCCATGCACGCAAAAGGCGCTGCCTACAGCATCAGTCCCTACGAAATCGAGCAACTGACTCGCTACGACTGGCCCGGAAACATCCGCGAGTTGAAAAACATTATCGAGCGTTCGATTTTGTTGCACAACAATCATGCACTTCATCCGTCAACTTTTATCAACGTCCATCCACACTCGGAAACGGTTCTTCACAGTGATCCTTCAATGACGCCTGAACCATCTTTGGATCACCCCGATGATGCAGACATCACGCCCTTGCCGGAAGTTGAGAAAAGACACATATTGAAATCCATAAAACGGTTCAACTTCAATTATGCCAAAACCGCGCGTACGCTCGAGATCAGTGAATCGACGCTGCGTAGGAAATTGCGAGAGTACAACCAGTCAGACAAACACTCCCGAGCATCCAAAACCATTCTGCCGGGTTCAACCTGATGGCAATCGGGCCCAGACCACACTCGATTGCTTTTGATCCGATCGCGTACCAACCTCGATATTTCACTCGATCGCTTCTCTATCGGCCGGTAGAAAGAGATGCAACAAATGGCAGGCCGTGCCCCGCTCATCGAAGAAAATCTGAAAAGATCGACTCTCCATCATGAGCCTCAATCCGTTGCCGGCAATCTTATAATAATCTCTCCCCGATTGACACCGCCGAATGGTGGATTCCACGTCGAATCCTTTACCCTGATCCTTGATGCGGATGAGTATCCCTTTGGATGATCGATGGATGGTAATCTGCATGGAAAGCCCGGCGTCTCTCTTATGGGCATGACAATAGGCGTTGGAGAGGGCTTCATTCAGCACACCTTTTGAACCGATTAAATCGTGTCGGTAGGACTGCAACCAAGGCTCGACCAGGCGGGCCAATCTGCGTTCCAGGGAAAACAACCAACCGTACTCGGATACATATGGATGGTGAGACAATAGCGGGATATCATGCGGAACGACGGTCTCGTCCCACAGCAGATGAGCATCGCCCAAAAAACGTAAGGCAGCTTCGTATGTTGTTCGAATCAACACGCTATTGACAAATCCCTACTCTTTTTCCATCATCCCAAAACTTTGCGAATGCTCTCCGAGGATTTTTTATTCGGTCGCCTGCATATCAATTCATAGTGTATCCCTCGGGATATGTTTGTTTTTTACACTCCCTCGCAAAAAACGCGGGGGAGCTTCAAATCATTTTTTTAAGCGGCCGGCAGTCACCGTTTTTTATCGCTGCCGCCAGAGATGTCTCCGAACATGGAAGAACATCGAACGCAGTAAACACTCTACCGACGTTTTCTGCAAAATGGGCGTCACTGCCCGCCACCATGACCTTACCATGATCAAGACAGGTTTTTTTTGCGAAAGCCTCCTCAAGATCCGAAGTACTCGAGCCAAAAACCTCGACCGCATGTACAAGCGAGACGATCTTCGGCACAGCGGGCTTTTGAGATTGTAGGCCGGATCGAAAGGGATGCGCCCAAACGACGATACCTTGCGCATTTTCGACCACCTCTACCAATTTGGCCAGAGGCATCCCCTTGATAATGCCGCTCATGTCCGAAATGCCGATCACCACGAAATGACCTTCCAAACAAGTCACCTCCACACCCCGATACACCAGCACCTCGCTTTTGGTCAGCAGGATGAGATCGTCGACTTCTGCCTGCGTCCACAACACATCATGTTCGCACAAGACCACCCCGTCGAGACCGTGGTTTCGAGCGGTCTGAACAAGCATATGTGGATCGAGTGATTCGGCGCACTGAGAATAGCGGCGGGTATGCACATGCAGATCGATATGGAAGCGACGTACCATACGAATCACTTTGTATGGTTACCGCAAAGCCGGCGCCAACTCCAAAATGACTTTTTCAAGACGCATTTTTCCGAGAGCCACATTGCCCTCCGGAGTGATGACAAGCACCATGTGCACGTGCGCGCGACCCGGCTCATTGGCCGCAAAATCTGTGTTTTCATTCAGGCACCGAACCAGGATGTTTGCCTTGGGGGCTGTAATGTGGATCATATTGCCGCGCCCCACCCCCATGATATCCGTAGTTTTCTGGGATTTCAGCAATACATCGTTCGCCAATGCGCCCAATTCTGCGAGAGAGCTCCCCATGGTGACTTCTGCAAGCATTTCTCCATTGGGAGAGAAAGCCCCCGCCGCGATAAATCCGTCGATACTCTTCAGCTTCTCGATTAACTCTTTCATTTGCCTCTCCTTTGCATGCTTGGGTTACACGGTTATAACCTCAACGAAAATTTTCATGTCATTTTTCATCCATCCTTTCCAGCCCGTAGAAAATCTTGAAAAAAACGCTTGGCGTATTTTCGATATTTCAACTTCGCAAGCACCTGATTGCCTAGGTTGCTCAATACCAGGACAACATGCACATGCGCTTTACCCGGTAAGGTATTCAAAAGATCTTCGTTTTCATTGAAACACAAAGCCAAAATGCTTGCATCTTTGGATGTAATTTCGACCGTGTCGCCCGTACCACACCCGGCGGCAACAGTTAAACGCTGCGCCGCCAAGACGACATCATTGATGGACGATACAGCTGCTTCGAAGTTTTGGTTGGATTTTGCAGGCGCAGACAGCAATGCCCCAGAGGGTGATACCACCCCGGCGTTGACAAATCCTTCTAATAAATCGAGAGATTCAAACAAGGCCTCAGTCCGTAGCTCGGAATTTTTTTGAAGAAGACTTGGCTTTTCTACACCTGGATTGATGATGGCTTCCACCGAACCGATGGTTTTCAATTTATCTACCATCTCGAGCAGCTCGTCGAGATCATAAATCAAGTTGCTTTGATACTCTCGATGCTCCTGAACAAACATGACATCCGTATCGGGCCAAGAAACAATATCCGCAAATGCTCTGGCGATGTGGGCAAGCAAGAGGTGTCTCAAGGCATCCCGATCCACAAGTTCCCATTCGATGAGGGTCTCAGCAAAATTTTTTCCGGATTTCTTGCATTCTTGAAAAACAGCTTGAAGCTCTTCAGAATCAATATCCGTGTGATCGGTCAAACAATGGATCAATGTTCGGCGAAAAGTCGATGCCACCACCCAAGCAACCGATCCATGGTACACAAAAATCCTGCCCGTCTTTTCGGCACATTTGACGATTACCTCCCCATTATACCGGGTTTTTGCGACCTCTTGCAGTACGTTGAGTAGGTTTTCTTTTGCCGAAACATCGAAATTTGATCCGCTTTCTTGGGGATTGTCTAGAATAGCGTACACTTTTGCAATCAAATCATTGTAATCCAGGGGTTTTTCAATAAAATGCGTAACCCCGAGAAGACGAAAGTTTTCTTCCATCTCCGGTGTTCCGAACGCCGTCATGACAATAATCGGCAAGTCGCTGTAGTGTCTGCCTACGTACGCAACCAGCTCAAAACCACTCAGTCCCGGCATTTTCAAGTCGGTAATCAATAGATCGATGGATTTTTCCTTGAGAATGGAAAGCGCATCTTTACCATTATCCGCCGCAATCACCGAAAGATTTTCCATATCACTGAACCCGTCGATCAGGCTTGCCAAAAATGATGAATCATCATCGACAACGAGTATGTTTTTCACTTTACCCATCCACTGATCGGCATATTTGGATAAAAAATGGATGTCAAACCCGGATGCGTTGATGCACGATTGCATTGAATCAAATACTAGCAAAACCAATGCCACAATATTTCCGTAATATTATCAAATCACTAATATTCGACAAGCACGCCTACGAAAAAATTGCGTCATTTTGACCGTGCATTTTGAACGATACGCAGACCTCTGGCACTACAATGAAAGGCTTCGCAAACTAGGTTGAGACGCGGCTGTTTTTGTTGTGAAATCGGCTTCGACCAATGAGCTCAGTTTCTTACCGTCAAAACCGGGCACTTGGCGATCCGCACCACTCTTTCGGTCGTACTGCCTAAGATCAAATGCTCCAATTCGCTCATTCCGCGTGTCGGCATGACAATCAAATCAATCGAATGCTTTTGGGCATATTGGGCTATCTGCTGGTGCGCCCGGCCTTCCAACACCTTGTACTGGGCTTGATCTTCACGCAGCTTGGTGATGCTCATCATGTTATCGATGATATGTTTTTTAAGCTTGGGATTATCTTTCAAGATCGAACCGGCGCTGATGTTGTAAAACTCGGGATGCGACTCGATCCTGACCACATGCAGAAAGCTCAATTCGGCAGATACTTCCGCTGCAATTTTGAGCGCTTTATCCACCGCGATTTTTGAAAACAAAGAAAAATCGATAGGTACCAATATTTTTTGGATCGATTGGGGCGTTGGATCAGCATGAATGGTAACCACTCCAACGGGCGAAAATCGAACCACTTTCTCCGTGACACTTCCAGCCAAAAACCTGGAAAAGCCGGTTCGACCATGCGTACCCATCATCACCAAATCGATTTCGGGATTTTTTTCGAGGTATTCCAGGATCGAATCGGCCGCCGAATATCCCCTCAACATGACAGATTTGACCGAATCGATTTTTTCGTCAATTTCTTGTCGGCAGGCGTTCAGCATAGCTTTTCTCTTGCGTTCTTTTTCTTTGATGACGCGCTCGAAAGCCTCCAGATTTTTCTGGTCATCCACATCTTCCTGAAAAAGCAAGACGGTATGCAACAGAGTTATTTCTGCGCAAAACTTCTGCGCCAAAAAGACCGCATAATCCGCCGCTCCATCAGAAAATTTACTAAAATCAACCGGAACCAAGATATTTTTGTATGGCATGGCAGTACCTCACTCTCGTCTATGACCTTGATTGGCCTCATACAACCACCACAACCAGCCCCGGCGAACACCATATCGGTGTCTCGACATGACACTCACGCTCGATTTATAACATATCCATGTTATCATCAGATTTCAACACGGATGTTTTTTTTCTTGCTCTGCCTATCAATGACCTTCACAATCGGTCTCTCGGAGCACACCTGCATGCCGATTTCACCTGCAATCCCACCACCTACAATCCATTGAGCAAACAATCCAAGGCATCCGTACATAAATGCCACAAACATCCTACTGCAACAACGCGCAATTGCCGGGCGGGCACCACAAGCAACCCAACATATACGAGCCCCGCCCAAAAAGTATGCAGAGGATGATACCCGATGCTGCAACGTCCAGGATCCAGTATGGGGTCAGCCAACAAATGATCCAGATCGATTATCAGCGTGCCTGCCATCATGAATCCGTATTTGAGAAAATTTTCTTTCCAAAACACCTTTCCTAATACAAACGGCATCAAAAGATGACCTGCATAGTGGATGCTGTTTCTTAATATGTCGGCGACCATATCCATCATCAGAAAAACTCCGACTCACTCTCGGTATATGCGAAAATTTCCACCGATGGCAAACGCTACATTTTTTCTGATTTCTACTGAGATCGCCACCTCATCTGTCCGCTCGGGTCATGGTATTTGTGGGCCCGAGAAAAAATGCAGCTGGTAAGAGGATTTTGTGTGTGCCCAGTGCAATGCCTGCGATGGATGAAATGTCGCATTTATTCATCCTCCATGAGTTGTGCAAATTCGAAGTGAGTCATTGTTGTTCGTGCGTCCATATTTTCAGTGCAATCATTTCGAGCATGCATACCCATTTCGATATCGTAACCATTTTCTGCAGGCGCCAGATCACGTACATCGATGACCCCTACTTTATGATCTTTTTTTAGTTTTTTGATAAATACCTTCTTTTGATTTATCGCCACCTCAAGTTCAATCACACATTCTTTCTGATCATAATATGGGCTATGATAAAACACTCGAAATCTTCGTTTTTTTCCGTTTGTATAATAGTAGTTTTTATATATCGAGACATATTCTCCGTTTTTCGGTGATCGAGGAAATTGTAGAGCCAGCTGAAATCGTGATTTTGGTTCGATTGTGTTGTTGTTCATATTTTTATCTGCTTCGTATTCCTCGATATTTGTATTTATTTCTGTCCATGCTCTAAAATCCATAATCTTATTGCTGTTTCCTCTATAATAATAGTATCCTAATACAACAGTTATAATAGTCATTCCCAGCACTATCACAATGAGGTTAGACATATATTTATACTTATGGCGACTGGATTTATTTTTAATTTTATATTTATACAGGGAGGCGCATATCATAATTGTTCCAATAAACCATATGGGATATATGTATCTCGGCTGACATTCGGAGAAAAGCAACAGGATCAACGATGTAACACAAATAAATATAACAGGGAGATATTCTTTATAATGATTATCTTCATAATGTACATTGATAACAAATGACATCATGATCGCGATCGCAAAAATAATACCATATATTCCATTCCAATTATCCAACATTTTCCCCGAAATAATCCCGGGCTGATTGGTTTCGTCTCCGCTCCCAACTTTGGGATAATAAAAATAGCCCTGAGATCCCAATGTATACAAAGTTTTTGATCTTGTCAGGTAACTGTATATTTTTTCGAGAGGATTATAGTAAATATCAGATACTATTTTATGCATGGTCAATTTATTTAATTCTTGGATATCCATATTTCTAAATACTCCATCATACTTAATATAGTAATTATTTTTTGCTTCTCCATATGTACCTTTTGACCAACTATCACTATGGCTGAACAGAAATCTATCTCTATGTCTTTTTATCGATTCATTATCCAGAATCACATTATTTTTCTCTGCAATACGATTGAATATCATGTAGGAAATATTTGGAATCAATGCAATTAATGCTATCATATATGCAATATTCAATACGCCATAGATATTATTATTCAATACACGTTTGATTATATCTTTTCTTTGATAAACAATCACAATAGAAACATAGATTAGAACGGCAACTACAACGATAGATCCGGTATTTCTCTGAATATCAGTCAAAAAAATAAACATTCCTGCCGCAACGCTTACAATAAACGATGCTATTTTCGATTTTTTCAATACATATACCGAAGTATCTATACACCATATAGCCAACATCAAGAACATAGCACCCGGGACATCATGTGTAGGGATTTCCATGGTAAAAAAGGTTTCCGGGACAAATGCCAACATCAACACCGAACATCTACCGATCGTATCTCCGTACCATCTTCTCAACAACGAGAACACCAGATATATGCAAATTGTATTTGAGACGATATTTGCAAAAGAATACACATAATGTGAATCACCAAATATATAGGACAAAGGCATAAAATAGCATAAACTTCTTTGAGCAAATACATCTTTTGGAAAATATTCTATTTTTCCAGTCGTGACATCTTGGGCGTAATGCCACATC
>JBFFBT010000180.1:0-12173 GCA_041560255.1 Myxococcota bacterium
ACCGAGCAAGTGTTGGCATGCACGTGGGCGTCGAAAAATCTCAATCCATTCATCTTGTTGGTTCCCGTATTACACGTCTGTTTTTTCAAGCGGAATCATCCATCCCGCCAATACTTAAACCCAACCACACATCCATATACTTGCTCCAATCTACCTCATGGCCTACAATCATATCATGGTAAAGACACAATTCATACAATCAGTTATCCTGATAGGCATCCTGACATACCCGTTTTTCAGCTCAGCCCAACAATACCAGTGGACCGACAAGAACGGTACGGTTCACTTTACCGACGATCCAGAGAGAATTCCCCCGGCCCACAGAAAACGAAATCTGCCGCCAACCCCCAAGCAATCCCCCGCCGGCTCGACATCCTCTCGAAGATCGAAGGTACACGCGGAAATTCCCGGCTCGGAAGAAAAGCTTCCTCCTCAAGGATCTCCAATCTCCAGCGAAGAAAAATCCCCATCCGGACAACCCCAAGAAAAAAATGATACGCTGACCTTGGAATCCGGAAAAAAAGCCTGGCGGGCCGAGCTTATAAGGGCGCGAAAAGAACTTGCCGAAATCGAACAAGAGTGCAAGAATCATACCCGACAACGGGATATCAACCAGCAAAAGAGTCTCTTGTATGCCCGACCGATTGATCGACAAAAAACCCGAGATGCCGGCATCGCATTACAGGATTGCAGAAAAAAGCTCGTCCGAGCCCGGCGATATCTCAAAACAGACTTGCCTGAAAAAGCCAGAAAAGCAAACGTGCCGCCCGGCTGGTTGCGTTGAATCGATTGGTTATGTCATCTCGAACCGACGCTCATAAAATGACCGAAGCCGAGTCGAATACCGCCGCCTTTTTCGACCTCGACGGCACGCTTCTTTCGGTCAACAGCACCACCCTGTGGATACGCAGGGAGCTCAAGTCGGGTCGAATCTCCCGTTTCCAATACTTACAAGGATTGGGGTTTCTTTTGGCCTACAAATTTGGAATCGTCAATATGGATCATGTCATGCAAAAAGCCCTAGGAACCATCCGGGGCATGCAGGAAGACACCATTATTGAATGGACCCGGGATTGGTACCATAAGGAAGTACGGCATTTCAAAGCCCCGGGGGCCCAACCGGTCATCGATACGCATCGTAGGCTCGGACATAAATTGGTTCTTTTAACATCTTCCTCACCATACGAAGCCGAATTTGCCTGCCGGGATTTCGATTTGGATCATTATCTATCCAGCCGCTATGAAGTACAAAATGGTCTTTTTACGGGCGATTTGGTTCGACCGCTATGCTACGGCCGAGGCAAAGTGGACTTGGCCGAAGAATATGCCCGTACAGAATGCATCGATCTCGACAAGAGCTTTTTCTATACCGACAGTTACACGGATTTACCAATGCTGCAACGCGTTGGAAATCCCTATGTGGTACATCCCGACCCCAGGTTGAAGCTCAAAGCCAAAGC
Source organism: Myxococcota bacterium (assembly GCA_041560255.1). GTDB lineage: Bacteria > Myxococcota > B64-G9 > B64-G9 > B64-G9 > JBFFBT01. The sequence continues at coordinate 1,461 of JBFFBT010000180.1, forward strand.
CAATGGTTGGCCTATCTTGGACTGGCGCTAACCCGAGAAACCGTTTCAAATCAAAACACGATCTTTAGAGACTTTTTCAGCAGAATCGAATTCATTGCATTTCCTAATCAATATCCCAGGATTCGGTACTGAAACAATGAGTTGCGGCAAAGAGCAAGGGGGTCGAATCACGGACAGATCATCGTCCTGATACGATAGTTCCCGGTGTCCGCGATGAAACAACGCCCGGCCCTGGATAGCGAGATGGTTTGGGGCCCGTTGAAAAGGGCCTGGTCGACCGATCCATCGTAGTAACCTTGATTTTTGGGGCTGCCCGCAATGGTGGTGACCCTACCGGAATGAATTTTTCGAATACAGTGGTTGTGGGTGTCTGCCACATAGACACTTCCATTCTGACCAACGTCCACACTATCAGGTAAACGAAACTCGGCCAGTTGTGCCTTGCCGTCCAGGTGGCCGCCTTGATCCGAACCGTTTTTGCATCGCCCGGCAAAATCCGAGACATTATCTTGCTTCAGTTTACGAATGCAGTTGTTGCGTCGATCCGCGATATACACCGTACCGTCGGAAGCAATCGCAATTCCGGCGGGTTGATCAAACTGCGCCTGTTTGGCCGGTCCGTTCTTGTAACCAAAGACCACATATCCATCCTGATCTTCCATCCCTCCGCGCCCGGCAACTGTATGCACCTGTCTCTGGGTGGTGATTCGCTTAATCTTTGCATTGTACATATCCACCACCAAAATGCTCCCATCTTTATGTATCGCCACGTCCACCGGGCACCAAAACCTGGCCCGTTGCCAATCACCATCTTGATCCAAACCCGTATCATCCGGCTGACTGCTGCACTTGCCGGCATACACCGCAACCTGCCCGCCGGGGTTGATCCTTCGCACACAATTGTTGCTGCAATCTGCAACGTATACATTTCCTTCCTGATCTACGGCGAGCCCTCGCGGATCATGAAACCGCGCCGAATCCCCTTCACCATCCTGGTATCCCGGCATGTGACTGCCGGCAACCAATTTCACTTCACCATTCGGCTTGATCCGGTAAATCCGATGCAAATCCGTAACCCAAAGATCGCCGTTGGGGGCAACCTCAACACCACTCGTCGCGGTGGTAACCATGCCGACCACCGGATCGGTTTTGCCTCCCAAGACAGTTCCCACGCATTGAGAAAGACCTTCATTGATCGTCTGATTGCAATTGTTATCAGCAACATCACACAACTCGGCGGCTCCCGGGTTGACGGCCGGATCAGCATCGTTGCAATCGATCGGGGTTTCACAAGCCGTCCCGGCTCCAAACCCGTCACCATCACGATCCTCGCATGCTCCGGTTCGTTTCTGCATCAGGCTCTCCCGGGCAGCCCGAGCTTCCTTGACCGTCATGCATCTTCCAATCTCGGTTTCCTCAGACCCCCGGAAACAGACACCAACGCCTTTTACCTGATCTTTGCAGTCCGTATCCGACTTGCACTCACCCGGTTTGCGTGATTTGCATGCGCCAAGCGATACTGCCAGGACGAACAACAAAACCCAAAAAACCAAACGGTCGGCCGGCATCATTTTCCCCTCCAGATCCTGCATCCTATAAAAATCCGCCCAAAACCGAGGTGAAACCCTCTTTATTTCGGCACTATCCATCGCACCCGGTTGGCCACTGTATCGACAACCAACAAGCTGCCGTTCGGTCCGAGCGCAAGATCGGTCGGCGTCTGAAATGTCGCGTTTTCAATGGGTCCATCCTGGTATTGATCTTTTCCTGGTTTTCCAAACACCGTGGTAACGACACCCGCTGGAGTCACCCGCCTGATTACCGCGTTACCCGTATCCGCCACCAAAAGGTTTCCCTGGGGGTCAAAAACCATACCATGCGGATAATTGAACTTGGCACCCGCACCCCGCCCATCTTTGTAACCACCCATCCCCAGCATTGTGTCCGATTCGCCCGCCAATGTGGATACAATATTTTTTTGAGGATCAATCCGCCTGATACGACAGTTGAAGGATTCGGAAACATAGACAATCCCTTTTGCATCCACGAGCACGGACTGGGGATCATTGAAACGAGCCTCACCGGCTGGACCATCCTGGAAACCCACCTGCCCCTCACCCTCGTCAATCTCCACCGGGCCGACTCCCGCTATGGTGCTTACATCTCCATCCGAATTGATTTTTCGGATCCGGGCGTTTTCGCGATCCACGACAATCTTGGCTCCGTCAACATTGACCCAAACATCGACCGGACAATAAAACCTCGCACTCGAAGCATCTCCATCGGCAAACTGGTTGGCGTTTTTGGTAAGCGGACTGCATAATCCCGCCAAGGTGGACACGGTTGCATCGGCGTTTATTTTGCGTACGCAGTTGTTTTTACAATCCGCTACAATCCACCCTCCATCAAGATCCTTTGTCAATCCGGCAGGATACGAAAACCGAGCATCCACGCCCGCGCCGTCTGCATAATGCGAAATATGACTGCCTGCCAAAATGGTCGCCCGGCCTTCCAAATCGATCTTCCAAACGTGATGGTTATCGGTTACCAAAACATACCCGGCCGGATCATATACGATCGAACGGGGGTTTTCGAGCCGCAGATCTTTTTGGGTTCCCCAGGTGGCTCCCCCAAACAGAGTCTGCACACAGCCCTGCATGCCTTCGTTCACCCGACCGTCACAGTTGTTGTCGACTTCGTCACAGATCTCGGTTTTGCCGGGCGCCATTTCCGGATCTTGATCATTGCAATCCGTAGTCATTCCCTCACATCCATCGCCGGCGGAAAATCCATCCCCGTCATTATCTTGACATTCTTTGGGCTTATCGGCCGCTTCGCGCTCAGCCTTAATTTGCTCGAGCTCTTTCATAGAAAGACATTTGGACTCGAAACATACTTTGGCGCCTTCGCAATGAAAATCCTTTTCACAACTACCTTTTTCTCTACACGTGCAACCCTCTAAAACCAACAGCCAAACTCCGGACAAAAGCAACCAACCCAAACGATTCATCGGTCCAATCCTTTCGTATTGGATGACAAATTGCTCCCACGCACCAAGGGTTTATCCATCGCGGGTTCCCAATCTGCAATGGTTTCGATCCGCAACTGAACCGGGCCTTTGGCGATCCAATTCTCGGTTGCGTTGTAACCCCATTGCAAAAATTGCGATTCTCCTCCACCCTCGGTGGTAATCAAAAACTTGGAGTCCAAATGACCAAACGCCATGGCTTGCTCCCTCGGCGACTCCTTGTCACCCGCCTGTGCATCGGTGGGCACCCAGCCATAGCCCGGCAAGTACACCTCGGGCCAGCGATGAAACACGTAATCCATGCTGGCCGCATCATCCCTCATGACCACGGCTCCAACATACCTGGCCGGCAATCCGGCCGCCCGGCACATGGATATGAACACAAAAGTATACTCCGAACAAGATCCGGAACCTCTCTGCAAAACAGTCGGTGCAACATTCCAACCACCTTCTCGGACATAATGCAGTCGATCCCGCAAACTATCAAAAATATTTCTGGCGATCCAATATGGATTGACCGCCCCCTTGACGGCCGCCTGGGTCGCCTGTTGAATAACAGGATCTTGAATGCGGTATTTCATACCATCCTGTAGATATTGTCGACGGATGTCTTTGGGTATATCGGAAAGCTTGCCGACTTTTTCCGGAAAGATATGATACCAAACCTCGAAAAGATCCGCGCGGACCGTCATGACAGATTGAGACTTTCCGCGCGCCTCAATCTGGTCGGTTTGAAAATGTGCGATTCTTTGCGCCCACTGATCTTGTACAAAACCCAAAGGCTTGCTCTCGTAGACGATATCAATGATATCTTGATTGGGCCTGTTTTTCGGCACTGCGATGTAGGTGTTCAAACGTTCGATCGATCCGGGTCCCAGATTAAGAACTTCATGGTTGAACGACATGAGCGCCATTCTTTGATTTGTGCGCCGGTATAAAGATCGGTCGAAGATTTTCAGCTTATAAACCCGATCGGTTTGGTAGTCCACATTCCATAAATGCTTTTTCACCCAGGTCAAACCCCAAGGGTGAGGTCCCGGAGACGGTATGGTCATGACAACTGCTCCGGATTTGGGATGCACCCGATGAATCTCGTTATGAAACCGATCGGCCACCCACAGATAGGACCCATCCCAGGTAATGTCCGTTGGGGTTTTTCCAGGAGAGGGAAATTCTACCACCGTGGTTCCGTCTTGAGGACTCAGACACACGATTTTTTTCTTGATGTTGTCGGTCATCCACAAGTACTCGCCATCCCAGGCAAGTCCGGATGGGTCACGGTAGGGAGCTTCGATTCTTTTCACCGTCCTTCCGGTTTTGGGACAAATCTGGTAGATCTTGCCGGTGTGATCCTCGGTGGAAGTATCCGTAAAGTCCATATCCGCAACCCACACATGACTGCCGTCCCAGGCAAGACCGGTAGAAAAGTATCCAGGTGCCTGTAACTGCTTGACTACTTTTCCGTTTTTTGGATCAACCCGATACAGAAGATCATTCTTTCGATCTGCAAGCCAAAGATGGCTGCCATCGTACGTCATTCCGGTGGGAAATTTTGCCGGCGAGACGAAATCAAACACGACATCTCCGGTGTCCGCGCGCGCTTCCATGCTCATCTGGGGCACCAATGCCATGGAAAGAACAACAATCAACCTAACTATTTTCATCGCTCCTCTCCTTCTTTGTATCAACCCTAGGCCGGTCCCCATCATACCAGCAACCCAAACGATATGTTAAAACAAAAAGACCGCCGAGAGAAACTCGGCGGTCTTTTTGTTTTAACACTTTGCCTATCGAGGTTCAATCGTTCCAGGGAGGGGCAGATGATTCATCAATGCAATAGTCTTTCAGTTGCTGCTCATTGAGCCCTTTCGGATCCACGAGCTCTTCTTTGGGACACAAATACGTAATACCTTTTTTATCTTTCACCCAGGTAAATGACCTGGCGTGTTGGTTTTTCGTGTCGGCCATGGCAGACCTCCTTGTAAAATCAATGTTTTTCGCCACGAATATACAATAAGCCCGAATGCCTGGGTGTCAAGAGAGATATTCACGAATCCTTTCAATTTACCCTGATCATGCATGAAAAAGCCTCCTTAAAATGGAACGGATTGCTTTTTTTGGTTGACGATTCATCCACCCATGGGTCTTTTATAAATATCTGATGAAGTTTGGGAGCGCTTTGAATCATTGGAGGCAGATAGGGAGGCAACATGCAGTTTGAAAGAGTACAATCGACCCTGGTTTGGATCATTCTGACATTGCTCTACATTATTCCTGTACAATCAATCCATGCCAAGTCCTTCAGAAGCACACTGGACGGAAGTTGGTCTTCGCCTTCCACTTGGGGAGAGCTGGAAACACCCCGAAATGGCGATACCGTCGTGATACAGCACCAGGTTTCGATTGATCGCGACACTGTCATCGGTCATAGCCCGCAGGCCGGTGATGCCACCGCAGCCATCCACATCATGGGTGGTCATCTTACCATCGAAGCATATAAAAAGCTTACCTGCCGGGGTGATGCACGCATCCATCCCGGACGGCTTTCTTTACGATCCGGCTCGGTTCTGGAGATGGACGCGAGCCAGGCTACCTCGCCCCACAGCGCCGTCTACCGGATTGATATTATCCCTACACATGGACAAAACAATGCACTGCTATCCGCCCAGGGCACCGAAAGCGCCCCCTGCCAAATCCGTAAACACCCCTCCGGAGCCCATACGAGAATCACCGACGGCGATACACCCAATGGAGGCAGGATCCTTGCGGATCATTGCATTTTTAAAGGATTGGGAGGTCACCCGGATTATCAGGCTTGGATCTACAACCCAACCGGCACGGGAGATTTATTTCGTGTCACCAACAGTGTTTTCGATGAATGCAGCCAAATCCGGATGTCCAAGACCAAATATCCCTGGGTCATACCCAAGGGGGGACAAGTTGTATTTGAAAACTGTATCTGGAAAAACAGCCTCCGAAAACCGGACGATGGATCCGAATGGGAAATCTTTCACACCGGCGCGGCACCGGGAGCCGCGGCCGTATTGAAAAAATGCCGTTTCGATGAAAGGGTGTATCTGTACCAACCCAACGACTATGTCATCGAGGATTGTGTTTTTGAAAAAGGTATCTACGCAAGATTCGGCGAGGACACCTCGGGGATTTGGAAGTCTTTCAAACACAACCTCGTTCGATGGGTAAAAACCCCTGAGTCGGAATGGGAGTTTTCTTACGGAAACACCGTCGAAGATTGTGTATTGATCAAGGATACCGACAACTACAACCCACATTTTGCAAGCATCCGCGGCGCATCCGGTCCGGTATACCTTCGGGGAAACATCATCTGGTACACCGGAAAGGCCGCTCAGGCCGAAGGAGACGTGTGGTTTGTCGGACCTCCCTCTCACGGCACGCGTACATCCAACACCGTGCATATCGAAAGAAATATCTATCTGCCCAACGGCAACGGGCCAAAAGGACCCAACAACATATCGGGTACAGGATTTACCATCCTGGAAGAATCCTCCGTCTCCAAACAGGTCGTCTTTAAAAGAAACACCATCTATGCCGGAGCCGAGCAAGGAGGTTGCAATGTCGGAGAGACCCAACGGGCATTTGCAGGCGATGTAGCCTATTTCAAATCCAACCTGTTCATCGGAACCCTCCGAGCCGACGGAACATTGTGTGGCGACAAGTTGGATAACTTGGGCAATGCACAACCAGATGTCGTTTTGGCTGCCAACGCCGATTACAACGCCGGATTCAGAATCAAAAAAGGCACCAACGGACCCGGCAAAGGATACAATCATCTGCAGTTTTCAGGCATCAACGCCATCGGGGTCAACGACATCGACGATATCGATCCCAACTTCGAAGACGACCAAAGAACCCCCTTGACTTGGGACGCCTCCCTGGGGGGCCCGGGCACATTCGCAGGCCTGGCAAACCGCCTTAGCATCCAAGGAGGCAACCTACAAGAGCTCATTGACTACATCAAAAGAGGATTCCGTCCTCGCAACACCAAACTGAAAAATGCCGGCGACCCCCAAGACGGCTCCCCCGACATCGGAGCCGTCGATCTGGACACCAATCCCCTTTCCACCCCCAAAGATCTGAAACTCCTCGATCTGTAATATTAGCCCGTCTACTCGTAACCATAAAAAACCTCCTAAAAACCAATTCCCAACCCCAATTGCAAAGTGGGTGAATAAAAGTCCGCCAACCGGGAGTCCTTGTCTGCGCCAAACATGGGCAAATATCCAACCACAAAGAAATCACAATCAAAATCATACAACCGCATCAACCGAAACCCCAAGCGCAAATGAAATGTGGGTCCAAAATCATTACGGTGATCTATGCTTTTGGCATCTGTCGGATCCGATCTGCCTTCATAACGCATGTACTGCAGTCCAAATCCTGCTCCTACATATAAACTGCTATTGTCAAGTTTGTTGAACTCATAGATCAATCCCAGGTCCGCACCTGTGTCGACCCGCAAGACATAGCTTTCACCCAATACCTTACCCGGCCAAGAACCAAAATACATTCGAGCAAACACCTGCCAATGATCAGCTCCACGGGTCATTCCGACAGCAGCTCCCGGAGCATACACAGCCTGTTCATTTCCACGACCGATTCCTTGATACAGTTCCAATCGTATCGTGTTGTGGCCCCGCTTCAGTACGCTGTGCGCGGCTCTTTGGATGGCCGAATAACGCGTGATGTCATTCATCAAAAATATAGGATCGTGGGCCAACACTTGGCGTATTGCAGTGCGCAGTTTGGCTGACAATTCTTGATTTTCTCTGAACTGGTAGCGCACCGGAACGGCCTGATTCATTCTGGCAGTGAGGTAGTACATACCTTTCAACTCGAACAATTCAACTTTCAACCTTGATTCACAATCTTCTTGAACAACCACGTGAGATGGATGGTGACCCAGCTCGTTGTGAACAAGCTTTTGCAGGTTATCCTGGTCATCCGGTGAGGTTGTGACCTGCACACACAAATCCGTTGCGCAGTAAGCAGAAAATGCATAAGCCATCAAAAAAATACATCCTACGAATATGTATCCGACTCTGGCCATAAACGGCTCCTCAAGTCTGGGGCAATCCTCGCGCATGCCCTTGTTTTTTCTATTGATTAAAATGCCACACCTAGTTTTACCGAAAGTGCTGGAAAGTATGTATGGATTGCACCAAAATAATCTGCATTGTCAAGCATGTAAGCAGGTAGGTTCAACTCACCCTGGAGAAAAAACTGAATCGAGCTTGCCCGCATAAACTCCCAACCAAAAAGCAGATCCACGTTCAAGCCACCGCCATATAACTTACTCCGTCTATCTCCATAGTACATATCATCGCCCTGTTTATGAATGGCTGAAAACCAAAGCAGCTCAAAACTGGCTCCGGCACCCATGTAAAATGATGTCAGTCCTCTAGGATTGAAATAACGGATAAAGTGTAAAGCCAGCCCGACATCTCCACCCAGATCAATGTGCCCGCCACTTGGATTTCGACTCGGAGCAGTCTTGCTGGTACCGATACCCAGATATCCAACCGCTTCGATAGCCCAATTTTCAAATTTTCCCCGGTATCCACCTGACAATGTCATAGGGCTGAAGAGTCGCAATGCATTCTTGGTGGTATTGTCAGTTGCCGCAGTACGAAAATGTCCACCCCGCAATTGAGTACCCAATCCAAGCATGAAATGATTCGTACCTTTGATGCGTTGAACCGATTTTTTGGAGTCCGCCCTCAAAACATTATCCCGGTTGATGGTATTTGAAATAGAAACATCGCCGAGCAAGGCCAGAACAGAACGTTCGGCAAACCGACTCAACTCGGTCGGCCACAACTGATCAACCCGCTCTTCTCTGCCGTTGGCGCTATAGCGCGCAAACACGGTCCAGCCCCGCTCCAATGGATACAACTCCACATAGATAAGTTCGCCACACTGATCAGATACAGCCTCATACCCCGGCTGATGGGTGACAAAATGTTCAAACAAACGCTTCAAATACACAATGGGAGTCTGTCCAATGGGAAGACCAAAATGACGTTCTTCTCCCACTTGGGCACCCGATCTATACCGGCTTGAGATGGGCTCTTCGAGGTTATTATCTGAAAGCTTCATCATCTTTAAAGCTTCAGTTTTATTTTCTTTGGTTTCTTGTTTATCTTGATGGTCTGTTTCCGGCTCCTGCAATTTCTCACTGACACAAATACGTTTATTGGCGGCCCTCACATCATCATCACCAAAACAAATCAAAAACCCAACCAACAAAAGCACACATTGGTAGCACAGCTTTCTCATCATGCTTCCTCCCGTACAAAAGCTTTGTGACAACCTACAATTAAAGTTTCTATGTTTGCGTATTGTTACAACTCAGGGCGCCCTGAAATACATCCCACCCAACAACAAACTATTCGGCCAAACAGAAAGCAAAACATATGCCAAGCGGGGATACTGAATTTTGAGCCAAAAAAATCAAGCAATTATACGATTGAAAGCTTTACTGTTCGGTACTCTACGGAGAATTCAGCTGAGAAATTCTCAACCAAACAACCACAGTGTGATTAAATTTCACGCTTCAAAAGGCGCCATCCGCTTGCATATATATACGTGCGTAATCGCGGTCGGCAAGTATGGGACGGAGGCTACCCAGAAATTGCGTATCGAGACGCTTCTGCAATGGCGACTTCGAAAATCGATATGAGACACGCTTGACAAATGATGCGTCAAATCGGCCTGGACTCTCAACCTTGTCTCGAGAAACCCAAGTAGAGCTACATCTTTTTCATCCATTTTTGCTGTGTTCGCCTTTGGAATGTTCTCGTGCATAAACTCGGACATGGAGCCTGGCGAAAGGCAGCTTTCCATTTCGTGGGAAGAATTCCTCGCGGTCTGCAACCCGGGGATTTGGTGCCTGATCAATACATTGTAGTCTCGCCAGTTGCATAAAATGCCGTCATCCTGGATAGATACTATCCAGGATCCATTGTTAAAATTATAGATTCTGGCTTAAAGCATGCCAGAATGACATTGTTTCCAACAGCCACAAAAAGTTAATCCCCGGCTCAATCAAATATATGCACACATTTTGTTGTAGTCAGCTCATTTCGTGCGCTCTCAATACATCGTTATATGCAACGTTGGGGTAGTGTTAGAACGAGGTGTTGCAAAGGATCAGCACACAAGATACAGCAGTGGACCCCAGGTCGAAGATGTGTTTGCAAGTATATCGGGCACGTACAGCTGCTTCCAAAGTGCATATTTATGTGGTGGACGGCGGATATCTCCAGTATGCCGACGGTCGGCAACTCGACCTCCTCAGATAGCAGATCCTCCACTTCCAATGTGCGTGCCCTACCCTACTCTACCCTAACCCCTAGGAGATCTTCGCGTCTCCCCGATCATCTGCATGCCTGCTTTTATTCTTTCTCATTTTCGCTCGTCTTCGGAGTACACGTAGAAACCCGACAAATAATATCGCACATCTTTATGTAATTATTGATCTATTTTGGGCGGTGACGATTTTTTCGACAAAATGCGTTATAATCAACCATAAGGAGTATGTTCAGCATGCATAAAACCATTTTAACCGCTTTTACATTTTACCTGATGTTTTCATTTGGATGCGGCAGTGAGGATAAAACTACAACCTGCACGACCAAACTGACCTG
>JBFFBT010000181.1:0-12152 GCA_041560255.1 Myxococcota bacterium
AGGAATTGGAAGCCTGCCGGCAGGAATCCCGTATGACGGAGGTAGGCAGCGAGTGTGATAGGCTTTATAGTGCGAGTTGTCTACAAAAGGGTTCCGATTGAATGCCGCCCATATAGTGATTCAGGCCCAGGGGTCCGATCGTGACCCGGTCTTTATCGCAAACCTACGTTTTGCTATGGAAACCGATAATGCTGTTTATGAAATACAATGGATGCCGATGTACGAAGTTACAAAAAACAGGGATTTGTGACGCTGACGAGCCTGATTCGTAAGACCGTGTGTGCGAAGATGCCGACACGCCATTGTACAGAAGCTGTGGTATTGCGTAAGCATTTGGTGGGTGAGTCGAATGCGGTCGTAACCCTGTTTTGCCCGGATCTGGGAAAACTGATTGCAAGTGTGCCGGGGGCGCGAAACAGCCGCAAACGTTTTGCAGGCTGTTTGGAGCTTTTTTCGCGAATTACGGTATGGATGGTGGACAAAGGCGCAGACCGGATGCCCAGATTGGAAGAAGCGATCTTGTTGGATTCGCACGAGCCGATCAAAACCGATTTATGGGCCATCGGACAGGCAGGTTATTTTGCCGAATTGATATCGGCTCTGGTGGCCGAGAATGATCCGGTTTCAAAGCTGTATGATCTGTTGAACCAGGTATTGAAGTCATTGGATCAAAGACATTTTACGCCCCTTGAGGTAAGGTTTTACGAGCTTTTGGTTTTGAAGCATGCCGGATTCGGTCCAAATTTCACAAACTGTCTGGAATGCGACGCGCCTTCGTCCGATGCCTGGAAATTTGATCCCTCTCAAGGCGGGTTATTGTGTGCTGCCTGCGCGATCGGTCTGGATGCCCGAAAAAAGTATATCACCCTCTCATCCAAAGAGTTTGCCATGCTGTCCGGCATGCAAGCCGGCCGCCTGCCGGAATCGACTCCGGATGTGGGCTCTTTGCGCATATTGCGCAACTTGATGTGTGAGCTCATCGATTACCACGTAGGTCGCCCCCTCAAGTCCAGACAGTTTTTGCTTCAACTGGCCGCAGAGGCCTGCAAATAACTTTCCAATTTGTATGATGTGTGTTTTCGTCGTCCGCGCTTCTTTGTGGGTATGACTCCTACCAGAGAACGCCTGGGTTTATTTTTCTTCTTCGAGGATAGGCAGTGAGGATTTGGGTCGATTTTGATCGGGTTGGTTGTCGAGGTTGGGTCGAACCGGAAGTAGATCCAGATCTTCTTCGATCAAGGGCACCGGGTCGGGGCTTGGGGTATGAACCTTTTGGTTTTGGATGGGAGGAGGTTGCGGCTTTGTGGATAGGTTGCCTGGATGTTTCGATGGGTTGGTCTCTTGGGGGCTTTTTTGCAGCTTGATACTGGCGTGTTTTTTGCTTGCAGCACCGGGTTTTGAGGATTTGGATGAATCTGTCGAATGGCTTTTCTTTTGGGCGCTCGGTTTGGGAGATGGCGCCGAAGAACGTTTGGTGATCGATGGAAGGGTTTTTTCGGCTTGAGAGGTGCTGGTTTGTGCGGGCGGGAGGTCGGCATTGAGGGTTACGTCGATGATTTGCTGCCCACTTGATAAACCCATCACGTTGACTTTGTAGACCTGGTAACCTTTTTTTCTAAGCATTACCAAGTGGTTTTCACCGGGTTCGAGCTTGAACGCGGCTCCTTTTGGTTGGGTGACTCCGCTGACGCGATCATTTATCACCACCTCGGCTCCGGCCGGCACGGATCGTACCAGAAGGTTTTCCGGTCGTGATGCAAGCATTGCAGTCGGTGGGACGGGTTGATTTTCGTCACCGGGTTCTTTTTCAAATATCACCGACCACAGCCAGGCGCCGGATACAAAGAGTAAAAATATCAACACCACAAAGATGTAGGGGTTGACGTGAAAGCCTGTCGTTTGGGTGGCCGAGGTCATGGAGACGTCGCTGATTTCGTTGATGGAGGCAGTGATGTCGGTGGTAGGTAGGTTGGCGGTGTCCGATTCGCCTTTTTCGGATATATGCTTGGCCCGCTGCATCGCACGGCGCTCAAACTCCCTGCGTTTGGCAATCCGCAGGCGAAAAGCCTCCTGAAACCAGTCGGCCACTTCCCCGAAAGTGGCCAGGCCGCCGATGCGCTCGGCGCATGCTCGGATGTCGGCCGCAAAATCTTTGCCGGTTTGATATCTAAGGTCACGATCCTTGTCGACGGCTTTGAGCACCAACTCGTCGATCCAGCCGGGTACCTGTTCATCCAGGGTGGAGGGCGCCGCCAGATCGGTTTCCAAAAGCTCTTGGATGACTCGGGCGACCGATACGTCCGGGCCGAAATTGTAGGCCTTTTTGAGGGTCAGCATTTCATAAAAAACCAGTCCCAAAGCATACAGGTCGACTCGGCTGTCGATGTCTTTATGCTTGAAATGGTCTGGAGCCAGGTAGGAAAATTTGCCTTTCAACATGCCCGGGGAAGTCATTTCATTTTGGGTGGCTGTTTTGGCGATGCCGAAATCGATTATTTTGATGTAACCGTTGGCGTCAATCATGAGGTTGCTCAGTCCGATATCCCGGTGGATGAGTTGCAGGTTTTTTCCGTCGGGAGTACGGGCCGTATGGGCATGGTGTAACGCCTCGGACGCCTGGGCTATCAATGTGCATAAAACCGGCAGAGGGATTCTTTGGTCGGCTTGTTTCAATGACTGCAGAATGTACGATAGGTTTTCGCCGTTGACATACTCCATGGCGATACAGATGTCTTTGTCCAGCCTGCTTAGATCGTATATCTTGACAATATGGGGGTGGTTGAGCGAGGCGATGGTACGGGCCTCGTCGATAAACATCCTGAGCGCGTTATCTCGGTTGGTCCAAAAGGCGTGGATTCTCTTGATGACTACCAGTCGCTGGAAGTTTTCTTCTCCCAGTTGAACTGCCAAAAAGACGTCCGCCATGCCGCCTGAGCCGAGCTTGGCGAGGATCTTGTAGCGTTCCTGCAGCCTGCCGACGAGGTTGGGGCTTGAATTTTGCTCGAGCGCCATCGAAATCTCCAAGGATTTCTAGCGGGATAGTTGGATGTCTGTATAGCTCGACTTCCCGCTGGCGTCGAGCTCGGACAGGGCAAATCCCCAGACAGATTCACAGGCTTCGTGATCATTGGGTCCAAAGCGAACGGGCGCGCCGATACCCAGGTTGTATTCGGTCATGGATTCGAAAGCGTCAACCAAAGTGTCGGTGGTCAAGTCTCGCCCGTTTTGTTCGAGTCCTTCCGTAAACAACCTGGCGGCCAAATACCCTTCAAAGCTTACAAAGCCGGGTTGTAGGTCCGGGCTGTAGGCTTCGAGATGCTCCCGGTATTTGATGGCCGCGTCCGACATGGACCACGGGGCAGGTACGATGGCTGAAAACAGAGTGTTTTCGGTATATGACAGATCCACCGAAACACCGGTTTCGAAGCTTTTGTACTTTCCATATTGTTCCAGAAGTGACTTGGTGGAGTCGTTGCCGCCCGGAGAAATGATGCCGCAGTGGATGGCGCCGATGTTTCGAAAAGGGGCTTCATTGTTGATCTTATTTGCTGCGATGGCGTCTTTGAGTTTCTGGATGAATTGCGCTGCGGGCACCGGGGTGGCGATCATGACGATGCCCACATCTACCGGGTGTTCGATTGAAGCCGAAATGACCCAATCTGCGTTTTGAAGCCAGTTGATGATGGTATCGACGGCCTTAGCCGGGTCGGAGGTGTTTTTATCGTAACATCCGATGGTGAGATCTTTTTGCTCAAGCCCGAGCGCTTCGAGAATTCCGTCGATGCCTTCCTGACCATAGCTGTCCGGAACCAGGATTTCTTCTTGATTTTTATGGCATTGGGCGTATGCTGCGATTTGTCCTGCGGTCAGCTTGAGATCACTGTGTAGGGTGTAATACCCCACGATCGATGCGGCTTCGTCCACATAGCTTGCGCGGAAGTTGAACATGTAATAATTGACCGGATTTTTTCTCAAAAAGCCTGCACCAGTCAGCGGTGCGAAAAATATAGATTTTTTTGTGTCGGTAATATAGGGCTGGGTGACCACGGCGGTCGGAGTGCCGCCGTTTCCGATAATGGCGAAAGCCCGTTGGCTCTCGTCCCCCTCTAGAAACGCCTGCACGTTGCTCAGTGCGGTTTGAGGATTGTAGGCATCATCTTTGACCACCAAATCGAGTCTACGGCCTCGTACCCCGCCGATATTGTTTTTAAAAGAAAAATAGGCCCGCATGCCATCGGTCATGCCTTTGCCCAGATCCTCTTGGCTGCCCGACATGGGTTGGCTGGATCCGAGGACCAGGCGATCGGAGTAAACGCCGTTTTGGTTATTCCAGGCGCGGGTGCACAAGCTCGTGTCTTTGTCGCATACCCAACCCGTTCCGCACTCCGACTTTTGCACGCATACCCAGTCACTTTTGTCGATTTCGGGTGCGCAACTTGAGATCAGTAAGAAAAACAATGACATTTTATGTATCATGTTACATCCCCTCTGAAAAGCATGCATGGTTATAAAGTGCACTTGCATGTTTGAGCATCGCTTGTCTCCCCGCGTGTGGATACAAGCCCCTTGTGTAGCCCGCAACAGCAGATAGTTGCGTGACATTATATGAAAAATCGGGCTCGATGTAAAGAAGAGTCGGCTCGGGGGGGGGTCGGGTAGGGGCCATGCGCATGAAGTCTAGGAGTGAGAATTGGATCGATCGGGGTTGTGTGGTTGGTTTGGATTGTGGCCGGCGGCTTGACTTCGGTAGGCCGGATGGGTAAAAATCAGGATCGATTTCCAACCTGGTAACGAAAAATTGAAGGGAAAGGAAGCGATATGAAAGCGCCGGGAGGGCTTTTGGGTTTTGGAGGTTGGTTGTTGGTATTTTTGGTACTTTGGATGCCGGTGTCGCCGACATGGGGGCAGGCTCAAGAGCCTATGGGAAAATCCACCTATAAGGACGCCAGGCGGCTGACCAGCCAGGGAGCCCGGCTGTTTCGGGCCGCCGACTACAAAAAGGCTCGGCTCATGTTTGAGCAGGCTCATGCCCTGCATCCGGATCCGAACCTTTTGTACAACATCGCCCGATGTTTCGAAGAAGAGGGCAAGTTGGATATGGCCATTGAAAAACTGAGTCAGTTTTTGGCCGAGTCTGCGGCCGATCCGGCGGTGCGAAAAAAAGCGGTTGCAAGATTGAGTAAGCTCCAGCGTTTACAATCTCGTATGGAGGCCGGGCAGTCAAAATACCCTCGAACGACAAAATCGGATGAGCCGCTCCCGACATCTCCTGCACCGAAGGCAGGCGCGATCGAAAGCCGACCGGGAGAGATGGTTGGCACGCTGAGCCGGGCCGAACGACCCTCGGAGTCGACCTTTGACTGGAGTTTGTGGCAATGGACCTCTCTGGGTTCCGGGGCGGTTACGGTGCTGGCCGGCGGGGTGGTGTTTGCCTTGGGAGAAGCCGACCATCGAAAAGTATTTGAGGCCCAACACAATGATCCGGTTACCTCCATGACCCGGGCGGAAGCGCTGGATCTGGTCGACAGTGGAAATACAAAAAAAACCATCGGCTATATATTTTTCGGCGCCGGAGGGGCGATCATGCTGGGTTCGCTGGTGTTGTTTCTCATCGAACCCGAGGCGCAAAAGACCGTAAAGAGCACCCTCATATCCGCACTCCCGCACAACCGTGGCGCAATGCTGCTTTGGAGTCAGAGCTTTTAGGCTCGGATGGGTCGACCTCTATAATGCGATTGATTCGCGTCTGTCTCGAACCCCCTTGTTTTGAAACTCTTTTCGTAGGTTTCTATAGCAAAACGTAAGTTTGCAACGTAGACCGAAAATCTACCCATAAAATCTATCTTAAGATAGATGCGTATCTATTCTCATTTTTTGTATAACCCATCTAAAGCAGCAGATGTATAGGTAGGCGCTGTGGCGTGAGCGAGCAGGTTTGAGAAAAGGGAGGTTTGTATTTATGCGGATGAATCAACCCAAAAACATGAAAGGAGAACAGCGATGAAGAGGAATCTGGCGTTACAAAATGTGTTGATGCTTGGTTGGATGGTATGTTTGGTGGGGTGTCAGCCCGCGGGTATCGATGAGCTCGAGAAAACCGATCCGGGGCGGATCGAGATCATTGAAGCCGGGATCGATACGGGTGTCAAAGGAGTATATCTGAGGAATGACGACGTGATCCATTTCGAAGCCGTGCGTGGACTGCCGATAGAAAATGCCCGGCCTGAGCTTGGAGAGCCCGCATACGAAATCGATGTACGTATCATGGATGCCGACGGTTATGTGTTTATGTCGCAGGCGGGAGGCGACGGATTTATCGATCCAACTTGGGAAGTCGATGCACAAAAAGACACTTGGTCCGAATCGGCGGACGCTGCCGACCTCGAACAAAGATCGAAAGCATTCGATCTGGCGATCGGAATGACCAAAAAAATTGTCGAGCTTTCAAACAATGTGCAGACCGATTCACCGAACGGTTTGTCATACTACCAAGTCGAGGCGGACTTTACCTCGGAGATCGAGGCGATCGCCGGACTGGTCACGGGGTATTTGAGCATGGACAAAGATGTCCGATCTGGTTCGGACGTAAGTGGTCTGGATAACTGGGGTGGCGCCTACACGCATATCGTACAAGCCCATAAAAAGGACTCGACCGGCGGGGCATATGAGCATTCGGGTACCAGATCGTATTGTAAAGTGACCAGTACAGGTGCTCAAGTGGGGTATTACCAGCGCTGCAACCACGGAACGTGTCCGGGCGGCACTGGAATGCGGTGCTATTGCAAGGGGACTTGGAGCAACCGAACGAACGATCTCAAGGGCAACACCAATTGCTCAACATATTACAATCCGCTCTCAACCATGGGCGGTCATAACTGTCACGACGATACCTATCTACAGTTCACCAATGTGCGCCGAGATACTCGACAGTCCACCAGCGGTGGAAGATGCAGCAGCTGGGCGACCAACATCAACGCCTGGAGTTGCTCCACTTTGGGAGGCGGTTCGTGCTCGAGCGGGGGACAGACCGATCCAAACTGCACCAACGGGTATTGTTGCGCTTGGCTCAATGGCAAGTGTCTCGAATGCGTAAGCAACGCAAGCATCTGCAATCTATAGACTCGAGGTAGGGTTACGGATCCCCCCCGCTACGCAAGTCGCGGGGGGATTTTTGATCAAGACGGCGTTTCTCGCAAAGCAGTACTTCGGGTTGGTCGCCGGCGTGTTTTAGACGGCTTTGAAATGAGTGATATCCAGGATGGAGCCTTCCCGTTTGGTTTTGGGCTTGAACACCGCTTCGACCCGCATACCGATCCGGCAGTCTTTTGCATCGATCCCTTCTATCCGATGGAAAAACAGCCCGTCGGCTCCATCCAACTTGATCGCGGCGACGATGGAGGGCTTGTCTTTGGGTTTTCCGTCGAAGCCCTCATGACAGATGCAGAAGGTATGCACTACCCCTTGGTTTTCCACGGTGATGAAGTTTTCTTCGATCCGCTCGAAACATTGCGGGCAATATATCCTGGGCGGGAGATAGACTTGGTTGCAACGATTGCATTTGGCGCCCAAAAATTGACCCTTTTCTTTGATCGCGTTGAAAAACAACTCCCCGGCTCTTCCGGCCGTGTAGATGTAGTTCATGGGGATTTTGCCCGGCCAGAAAGTGGCGTCGGTCGTTTTTTGTATGCGTTCTACCAAGGCCATGATCCGTTCTCCTTATCACGAACCGATAGGTTCGAAGTAGCGAATATCGGTAATCGACCCTTCGCGTTGTTCGGCCGGCTTCCAGACCGCTTTGACCCGCATGCCGATATGGATGTCTTTGGGATCGACGTTGTCGAGCAAATGCAAAATACCCATACCGGGCGAAGCCCCGTCGATTTCGATCACCGCAGGCGTATAGGGACGCACCCCGCCCTGGATGTCGAGCCGGCCGGCTTTCCAGTCCACGTGACTGACGCAAAAAGTATTGACCCTGCCGGTGTCTTGTACATACACCCATTCGTTGGAAGGTCTCCAGCACAGCTCGCAAAACATGCGCGGCGGCAGCATGGTGCGATCGCATTTGCGGCAGCGCTTGGCGATGATTTTTCCGTTTTTTAACTCCGCCAAGTAGCGTGAGATGGCCGGACCATCGTCCCAGGCGTAAGCCAAGTTGGGCTGCCAGGCTGCGGTAATGACCTTTTTATCCGTCAAATCTTTGCTTTTGAGAGCGGTTATGGTTTTCTCTACCAATTCTTTTGTGATTTCCATTTTGTCACCCCGAATCATGTTCGCATGACCACTACGGTGCCCACTTGCATGAGATCGCCCCATGCCTGGGCCAAACCGCAGGTGGGATTGCCCGGAACCTGACGTTTGCCGGCTTCGCCCCGAAGCTGCCAAAATATCTCAGCCACTTTCATGAGTCCGGCCGCAGCGATGGGATTGCCTACGCCCAACAGACCTCCGGACGGACACACCGGTAGGTTGCCGTCGCGTTGGGTCACTCCGTCGAGCAGCATCTGCACCGATCCGCCCCGCGGGGCCAGCTGCAGTCCTTCGAGGTGGTGCAGCTCTTTGTAGGTGAATGGATCATAGGGCTCGGCGATATGGATTTCTTTGGCCGGTTCTTTGATACCGGCCATTTCGTAGGCTTTCTTGGCGGCCACTTCGACGTAATCCGGGTAGTACAAATCCCGGGTGCACCAGTAGGCCGTATCCAACGCCCAACCGACACCGTCCATCCAGACCGGTTTCTCGGTCACCCGCCGGGCCACGTGCTCGGCGGCAAACACCAGGGCCACTGCGCCGTCTGAAGTGGGGCTTACGTCCAACCGGTTGACTGGATGTGCCATGATCTCGGAGTTGAGCACGTCATCAACCGTGATCTCGGCACCCAATTGGGCGCAGGGGTGATCGAGCGCATTGCGCTTGTTTTTAACCGCCACTTTAGCGATGTCCTCTTTGGTATACCCGTGGGCGTGCATGAAACGCTGCATTTCAATCGCAAAGATCCACAACAGGGTAGGCATGACCGGTTGCTCGGTGGTGTGATCGAAAATAGTTAAAAATGCACCGGCCGGGTGGGGAAACGCGCTGGACATTTTTTCTTCGGCGATCACCAGGCAGGTATCAAACATGCCCGAGGCCACATGTTGCCAGCCGTGGATGGCGCTCATTACACCGGTGCCGCCGCCCACATAATTTCGCATGACGGGTTTGTTGAAGCCGCCGCTGCCCTCGGCCAGGGTTTCGCCGTTGAGATGAAAGCCGTCAAATGCATCCGGCGCCGTGCCGATGGACACGCAGTCGATCTGCGACAGGTTCATCTCGCACGAATCCAGCGCCATGCGGGCTGCTTCGTAGGAAAGCTCGCCGTTGGTTTCTTTGGCGAACCGGGTAAACTTGGTTATTCCAGCTCCGACAACCGCAACTCTTCTGTATCCCATAGCTTGCCTCCAAGGTTGCTATCTGGGTTGGTCGCTCAACACCACCACGGCTCCCGTGGTCGTCGGCACGCCGCGCCAGGCAGCGGCCAGTCCGGTGTGCACATCTGCCAATTGATTGGAGCCGGCCTGCCCGCGAAGCTGCAGCAGGCACTCCAACACCTTTTGTCCGCCGTCGAGCTCGAACATGTGCCCACTGCCCAAGCAGCCGCCCGAGACGTTGACCGGAAACTCTCCGGTCGGTTGGCTCCATCCGGTCTCTGTAAGCTTGCCGGCCGAGCCACGGGGACAAAGGCTCAAGGCTTCTAAGTGCGAAAGCTCTTTGTAGGAGTACTCATCGCTGATCTCGGCGAAGTCCACTTCGGCTGCGGGACTTAGGATGCCGGCCATCCGGTAGGCCGTATCGGCCGCCCGGCGCATATAGGCGGCCTCCCCCCAACTGCGGTTGTCCAAGGCGTTGGTTTCGGTGGACCAACCAATACCCCGTATCCAGATGGGCTGCTTGCAAAGCGAACGAGCCTTATCCTCGTTTGCCAAAACACACACCACCGCGCCGTCTGCGTGCTGGGCGATATCCAGTTCGGAAAGCGGGTAGGCCACCGGGGCCGAATGCAGCACATCGTCCAACTCCAGCGCGGCTCCCAAGGCGGCCCGTGGGTTGCTGAGTGCATTGAGGCGGTTTTTCACGACCACCCGGGCGCACTGCTCTCGGGTGGTGCCCGTCTCGTGCATGAACCGGGCCATTTCCATGCCGGCAATGGCATGCGGGCTTTCCAAAAGCGGGCGCCAGTTGAACGGGTCGGTTGCAAAGGTGAGCAGATCCGACTTGGTCAACATGTTGGACGCCTTGCTCAGGCCCTGCACCACCACGATGTCGGCGAAACCGGATGTCACCAACATCATGGCGTTGCCCAGACCCTGGATGAAATCCCCGGGTACGGTATGAATGGGTTTGAGCACAGCGCCTAGCTGATCGGGCGAGTACTCATCCGAGATGCTGTAACCCTCGACAAAATCCTCCGAGGTGGCGACAAAAGCGCCGATCTCTTTGGGCTCGACCCCGGCATCCAAATATGCCTTGGTGGCGGCCTCATACGTAAGCTCTCGGTACGATACGTCAGGCGTGGAAGCGCGGAAAGCGGTTGCGCCCACTCCGACAACGGCAACTTTTTTATCCATGTTTATGCCTCCGTAGCTGTTTACCGAAAAAAAACAATGACGCATTGTCAAAACAACGCATAAGTAGTTGCATACGCGTAACCATCGGCATATCACATCGGAAAAGATCCATCCGAGTCCACGCGGTAAAGACTTTTTTGGCGGTAAGTAGTTCGGCGGCTATGTACGCGGTTGCAGCCAAAATCGCCTTTCTCAGATCGTGCCGACCCACAAGACGATGACCAAATCATCGCTGCGGTTGGTGACCTGCTGGGTGTCGGGATTGGACCAATAGTGGACGCAGTCGCCCTCGTTGAGCGAGAACGTCCGATCCCCGATAATCAGCTCGAGCGTACCGCGCAGCACGCACAATACCTCTTGAGCGTTTTTGAGGTTTTTTCGTACCGGGATACTCACGCCAGGGTTGATGGCCATCACCGTGCTGTCGATGATATCGCGGTTTTCAGGAGGAAAAAACCGGCGGGTCAAAAATCCCACCCGGGGAGGCTCAAACTCCGCCCAATCATCTTTGCGGATAACCACGCATTTTTCAAAATGATTGATTTCATTTAGCAAATCACCGGCATTGATGCCGATGGCGTTGCAGATGCTCACCAGTTTGTCCACCGAGGGAGAAGATACATTGTTTTCCACCTGGCTGAGAAATCCCTCCGAGATCCCGGCTCGGTAGGACACAACCTTGAGAGTAAGCTTTTTGTCTTTACGCGCTTTTCGGATGAGACCGCCCAAGTTCATGTAAGTATCCCTTAATATTTAATCAGTAAAACTTTACCTATGATAATCATGATAATCATGAAAATTACGTATAGATAAATATATTGGGTTTTGTCAATGATAAAGTAATACCAAAATTCAACCCAAGGCCCGTTGAAAACGTACCTTTTCTAGAGTATTCCCAATATATTTTCTATTAATTACAAATGGTTACATGTCATGAGCTGATAGAAAACATGCTTTTGGCACATATCATCCAACCCTTTGGCGGCATACAAAAAGTTTGGCCCAAGACGCCGACATGGCCAAATATTAAGTTTAGGTAAATGTTTATCTTGGAAGGATTCTTCGCCGATACCAAACACGCAGGCTTTCGACGGGTAAAATTCTTGATATTGGGTCAAACTGGGTTGTATTTTGCTACATTAAACACAAAAACAAAGACCAAAGCATAGGACAAATTGGTTCGGGGTGTTTTGGCAGCAAAATACATAGGATTATTGAAAATGATATCGATCAAAACTTGGAGATGAAGATGGTAGTAGGGGCAGAGCTTGCCCCTGCCCATATATGGAATCAATTGAGAAAAAATGAGGTCATAACGAGAGTTGCCCCTTCAAAAAAACAAAAGAATTTTTTTTGATGGAGGCAATACCGTAGAAAAGAAATGAACACATAGCTTCGCTATCTTTACTAGGCTGAATAATGGACCCTAAATTAGAAAAGTGGATTCGTTGGTTAGAAATAATAGGAGATGAAATTTATCGAATGGTTGTAAACGATAATATCTTTTGGGAGGTACAAACAATAATAAAGAACAATCAAGAACCT
>JBFFBT010000182.1:0-12119 GCA_041560255.1 Myxococcota bacterium
GCAGGCTATGGTATGCTCGAAGAACGTCTCTAACAGCTATAATTCGTTGAATACTTGCTTGACCTATAATAACCCCTTGTTTCTTAAAGAAAACGGATCACGGCTGCACAGATGGTTGACCCGGAAGGCATATGGGTTTATCTTTGAACTTTGCCGGGGATTTTCAAGATTTTGTGGCTCCTCGGGAAATTTTGAGGGATGGTTCTATGAAGGATTGTACCGATGAATGATGTCGATGCGGGCTCGGTATCGGAAGAAGCTCGACCAGGCATGCGATCTCTCCGGACATTTTGGGGCTTGATCTTTGATGCCTTGATTCTTGCGTCGGTTTGCACGTTGATTGCGCTTTTGACAAACTCGGTCCGAGATGATGGGTTGCCGTTGGTAGCGCAGAAAGCCTACCAGATTTTGGTGCCTTGTCCCGAAGTCTTAGGAGAAGCTACATCGATCGCTGCGGGTGATTTGGATTTGAGCGCGAAGGGTTGCTTGGTATTGGACGCTCGCGCGAAGGCCGACTATGACGAGTGGCACATAGATAGTGCATGGCATGTGCCTTATGATTTTCTGACTCCGGTAAAGCCCGAAGTTATAAGTAAAATCGCCTCCAGCGGCTCGAAGCAGGTCGTGGTGTATGGAGACGGCGCGGATCCGGACACGGGCGAGCATCTGGCCAAAGAGCTTTCGGCCGCCGGGATACGCAACGTGGGTTTCATATCGGGAGGAGCATCGGCATTGAAGAAGGCCATGCCGGCGAGGCGCCGCCAATGAGTGCTTTTCTCTCCTTTCGAGGGCACGCCTATTTGTGTTTGGCGGCCCGATTGTACCTCGGAACGATCTTTCTGGCTGCCTGTGTGCACAAGATTATCCATCCCGAGATGTTTGCGGTCGATATCGCCACCTACCAGATATTACCCCTATCGCTTGTAAACCTTACAGCCGTCATACTGCCTTGGATCGAGCTCGGGGCAGGGGTTTTGCTAATCGTCGGTTATCGAACCAGAGCCGCAGCCCTGCTGATCGCCGGGATGATGTTCCTGTTCACCCTCGCCATTGTCATCGCCCTGCAGAAAGGCTTGGACATGTCTTGTGGGTGTTTTGCATCTCAGGGAGCCGAGCAGGACCCGATTTCGATCCGCACCGTGTTTCGAGACCTCGGCTGGTTGGCGCTGTCCTTGTATGTCTTGATTGTTGATGTCAAACCCATCGGTTTCGACGGATGGTTGATGCGGCGCAGGTTGGGAACCCGGATCAAAACATCTCCAAAATAACCATTTCTAGGGTGACCCTCCTCTTTGGGTATAGAGCTCGAAGTACCTAAGAAAGCCGTATTAATCCGAGGATTTGATTCTCCAAGACGACCTGTCCGGATTGTTCTTTCAATGGTTTTTTTCCAGGCAACGTTTTTTGCGCTTCCGGCGTCCAAATGACACAAGTGATGGGATCAATCCCAGGGAGCAATTCAAGTCCACACCGGAATGATCCTATGAAGAAACCATGACAGTTTCGACATCTTTTCGTGATTTTGGGGTTGTAACCTACAAAGTCGGGGACAGGGATTTTTTTGATATGATCAATGGAGGTGATTGTGCTGATTGAAGCTTTTCTTTTGTTTTCTTCTTTGGTTGCAACCCAACATGGTGTGGATGGCGTCAAGTTGGACCGCATGCGGGTATATGAGAGCATGCGGACGGTGAGACCTCCGCAGATTGACGGTGATCTGTCCGAGATGATGTGGGAAAAAGCCGCGGTCATGGATGGTATGGTGCAGAAATATCCCGATCCTGGAAAGCCGGCGTCGTTTAAAACCAAGATTCGGGTCCTGCACGATGATGAGGCCTTGTATGTTTCGGCATATTGTCACGATCCCGAGCCGGATCGCATCGTCGCTCGGGTAACCCGCCGGGATCGTTGGATCGAGTCCGATTGGTTTCAAGTCGAGTTGGACAGTCGGCGGGATCTTCGTTCAGGGTATTTTTTCGCAGTCAATGCTGCCGGGGTGCGTTATGATGGAACCCTGTTCAACGAAAACCAGGAAGATCCCAGCTGGGACGGCGTTTGGACGGCCGAAACCCGACTCGTGCCCGATGGTTGGACCTTGGAGATGCGTATACCTTTGAGTTTGTTGAGGTTTAGTCAAAATGACGAGCTTGCATTCGGGGTCAATTTTACCCGCCGTATAAGCCGACTCAACGAGTCGGACCAATGGCAGTTTATTCCCCCCGATACGGGGTTGCGGGTTTCACGCTTCGGCGAGCTTCGCAATTTGGATGTAAAGAGAAAACCCGGTCAGTTCGAGATAAGCCCATATTTGGCCAGCCGGGCGGATGTAGAAGACGGCCGGTTTTCGACCGACGCGCGTTCTTTTGACGTGGGAGTGGATGCCAAGGTGGGTCTCGGATCGAGCTTTATGCTCACCATGACCGCCAATCCGGATTTCGGTCAGGTCGAGGCCGATCAGGTGGTGCTCAACCTATCGACCATCGAGACGTACTTTCCCGAAAAAAGATCGTTTTTCTTAGAAGACGGCTCACTTTTTCAAATGCCCCGGTTTGGTGATGGAGGTCCCCGGGCTGAGCTGTTCTACACCCGCAGGGTGGGTCAAGCTCCCAGATCGGTTGAGCTGGAAGACGGAGAAGATCTCGTGCGCGAGGCGCCGCTACCCAGGATTTATGGAGCCGCCAAGCTTTCGGGCACCACCGAGAATCGGCTCTCGGTGGGTTTGGTTCAAGCGATCACTTCGTCCGAGTATGCACGCGTGAGAAATGTCGAGGGGAAAGTGACGGATCGGTTGGCCGAACCGGCTACCAGTTACAGCATACTGAGATTGGATCAAGGCTTTGGAGATAACTCGGCCGCTGGGTTGATACTGACTGCGGTCAATACGGCTGACGACGGCTCAGCGGTAACCGGCGGCACCAATTTGCAGTTGGAGTTTTTAGACGGCCGCTACAATGCAACCCTGCTGACCCAGATGAGCTATCTGAGTGAAAAGCGATATGAACTCCAGGATGATTTTACCCGCGAGGCGCTCGAGCGTCAGGGACCCTTTGGTTTCGGAAGTGAGCTCGTGCTCAACAAAAAAAGCGGCGAGCACATGATCGGAGCAGTAGGGGGTACGTATCGCAGCTCTCAGTTGGCTCTCAACGATGTTGGTTATCTCGATAGACCGGACATGTTGATGACTTGGGTCTGGATGCAGTTGCGCCACCTCAAGCCCGTCGGGCCCATCGGTCAGATGTTTTTCAATGCAAACGGTTGGTTGTATCGCAACAATGATCTTGTCAATATCGGGGATGGGATGGGTTTCAGCGCACAGATCAACTTCATCAACAACATGTTTGTCGGATCCTACTACAATTTGTCGAGCAATCGGTGTGACGATCGCGAAACCCGTACTGCCGGTAGGGTATTGGTTTGTGGGTTGGCCGCCCGTCACATGGTGGGGTTGTATGCCAATACCGATCCCGGTCAGATCGTGTCGATCGGTATCGATATGAACCGCAGCAACACCGACCGTGGGGAAGCATACACCATTTCGGCCCCGGTCACCATCAATCCAACCTCACGGTTGCAACTGGAATTGATACCTCGATATGAAAACACCGAAGGCCGGTTGAGGTGGATCGATACCCAAAAAGACGTTTTGAACGAGCGGTTTTTGTTTGCCCTGCAGCATGCGGAGATCTGGGATTTGACCTTACGTTCGACCTTGACTTTCATGAAGGATTTTACCCTTCAATCCTATGCACAGGTTTTCCTGGCAAGCGTTGACTACACCGATAAGTTTGCGGGTGAAGCGAGCGGGAGATCCCGATTGTGGTTGGACAACTTGGAATTGGCAGAAGATGCGGCGGATGACCACGACTCGACTACGGGGGCGCTTAATCTGGGTATGGTGCTTCGATGGGAGTATATGCCCGGATCGATAGCTTATCTGGTGTATACCGGTCTCTACGATTTGGAACACGAATCGAGTGAGTTTCGCTTCGGCAATACCTTGGGTGATTTGTTTTCAACTTCGGCCCGGCATACCCTCATGCTCAAGCTTTCCTATTTGTGGAGTTGAACCATCATCGGTTTACATCGTGCCATGATTGACGAGCCGGCATCCGGTGTGTTTGTATAATCTACAATCTGGTTCGCAAGGACAGCGTCGCTTGCCGGTGGTATTAATATAAACCAATGGAGGTTGGCAGCATGAGGTTGATGAAGACAAAAGGATGCGTGGTTGCGGGTGCATTTTGGATTTCTGTAACTGTTTCGGCGGACACCGGTCCGAAAGAGTCGGTCGAATACTTGAAACCACATCGTGATAGTGCGCTTGAAAAGATCAAAGAGAAGAACCGCGATCGGGATGCTGCGATACAGAGAGAAACTGAGAAAATTCGAGAGGATCAAGCAAAACGCCGGAGACAGGAAGGCGAGCGAAAGAACCGGTTGCATGTTGGGGGGTCATCTCTCGAAGTGCCTGCTTCGGTAGAGGATTTTAAAAAAAGCGCCTATTTTCCTCCGGTACGGCAGTTTTTGACCGGAACCTGCTGGTCTTTCAGTACGACGTCTTTTTTCGAGTCGGAGGTTATGCGGCTTCAGGGGAAAAGGATCAAGCTCTCCGAAATGTATACGGTTTACCACGAGTATTTGGAAAAGGCCCGACGTTTCGTACGTGAGCGGGGAAAATCGTTTTTTGGCGAGACTTCCGAGGGAAATGCGGTGTTGCGACTTTGGCCCCATTACGGGATTGTGCCCGCCGAGGCCTATCGGGGTGTGGTTGCGCCGGAGGGTAGATACGATCACAGCGAGATAGTTCCGAGAATGCATCGTTTCTTGAAAACCATGCAGCGAGCCGAGCACTGGGACGAAGACCTGGCGCTGGATGCCATGCGGCTCTTCATGGATCCTATCATGGGTAGGCCGCCTAACCATTTTGTATTCCAGGGAAAAAGATATACTCCGGTCGAATTTTTAAAGAACGTGCTTAAGCTGAAACTGGATGATTATGTTGCCGTTATGTCGACGCTCTCGAAGCCGTTTTTTACATTTGGTGAGTACGAGGTCGAAGGCAATTGGTGGCGTAGTCGGGACTACTACAACGTGCCGCTCGATATGTTTTATCAGATTATCCAGTATGCCGTACAAAACGGATATACGGTCCGGATCAACGGAGACGTCAGCGAACCTGGTCATGATGGACGGCGAGATGTGGCCTATATCCCCTCCATCGACATCCCGGTCAATCTGATCGATCAAAGCTCTCGGGAGCTTCGGATATACAACCGCACCACCGATGACGACCACGACACCCACTTGGTGGGCTGGACACGTAAGGCTGGTTTCGATTGGTTTTTGATCAAAGACTCTCAGGCCACTGCATTTCATGGAAACCATAAGGGATATTTCTTTTACCGAGAGGACTACATCAAGCTCAAGATGCTTACTTACATCGTGCACCGGGATGTGATCGAAGCGGTAGTCAAAAATTTCAAGATGTCCCGTTCGTCGTGATTGTCCCGGATCTTTTCATTCGAGCGAATGCATCTCGATAGATGTCGTGATCATAAAAGACTTCGACCAAAAAGAGTCCCTTGGCCGGTGAGGTGGGCCCTGCGAGTTTGCGATCCCGGGCGTCCAAGACGGCTTTGATTTGATGGGGCGGCAACCGGCCCCGGCCCGCTGCAACGCATGTGCCGACGATGTTTCGCACCATTTGTTTCAAAAATCCGTTTCCGAATACATCAAACTGCAAAAGCGGCGGCTCAAAAACCCAATCGGCATAATCAATCCGCCGCACCGGGCTTTTGGCCTCACAGCCCGAGGCGCGAAAAGCGCTGAAATCGTGTTCGCCCAATAGATTTTTTACCGCACTGTTCATCCGGGCGATATCGAGTTTCTTGGCTATATGCCAGGACAAAGCCCGTTCGAAAACCGGACGGATCGGCCGGTTGTCGATACGGTATTGGTAATGTTTTCCGACGGCGTGTCTGCGTGGATCAAAAAGATCCGGAGCGGCTTGTGCGAAGCGCACCGATATATCTTGGGGCAGCCAAGCATTGAGCCCCCGAAGCAACGTGTCTGGGTCGTGGCGGCTCGGATTTTCGAAACCAACCACTTGTCCCAAAGCATGCACGCCGCAGTCCGTACGACCCGCGGCCTGCATGGAAGTCCTCAGGCCGGTCATCGCGAAATAGGCTTGCTCGAGGGCGGCTTGTACGCTGGGTTGGTTGGGTTGGATCTGCCATCCGTGGTAGCGGGTGCCTTCGTATGCGACCACCAGGCGGACTTTGTTTGCCAACGGACTAAAACTCCATCATCAGGCCGAACATGAAAACATCGTCCCCCAGTTTCAAGTGATCGCCGGACCCAAACCCGTCGACCCTGGAGAGGTTGTATTCGCCGAAGATGTACGTATTGTAAACGCCCACGTCGGCCGCCAAGTTGGCCGCCGCGTCCGGTTCGAGTACATCCAGCAAAAACTTCAGACCCACGGCAACATGGTACCCGAAAATACCCCCTTCGGCACTGTACTTATTTCCGGCCGTATCTTCCCATTGGGCCACATTGCCCAACCCATCGAGGACCCACCACAAATAATAGGATATGCCCGCGGCGGCGTAAGGCACCAAGGGAACCCCCATGTTTTGTTGCAGGTAGTCGAAGTGATATCCTACCGTCAAACGCACGGGCACCAGATTGAACACCGTGGTATCTGACGAAGGCTCGCCCGCCGCTTCGGTCAGAGCCTTTCCGAGGTACTGGACAAAACCGATGGTGCCTCCGGTGGTCAATGTACCGAAGCCTTTCCAGATTTGGTAATCGACTCCCAATTCGAACATGAACTGGCTGTCGGAGCCGTATATCCTGTGAAAGGGTTTTTCAGCCGCCGTGGTAAACTCGTCGTCCACGCTGGGATAATAAAATCCAAACCGTATTTGCAACTGATAATTGGACTCCTCGCTGGCTTTCGCTTCGGGTGCGGCTGTGAAAAACAATCCGACCACCAGAAGCAAACCCATCACACCGCTTCGGGGAAGACCGAAACGTTTTTTTCGCCGGATGAGACACACGAGCAAGAAAGCCAAGAGCGCCGGTACACACGCCATCGTAACGACGGCGCCGAAGGGTCCGGTGACACCGCTGAGCCAGGCAAACAGCACCAGGGGAAGCAATAAGATGCGGGCAAATCCCTTGGTGGTCTCAGAACCCTGCAACGAGCGGGCCCATAAGGGTCCGTAGCGGTAGTAACCATCGATAATCGATCGGCCCGCCGGGCTTTGGGCCAAATGGTCGTCTCGAAAATCGCGCAAGGGTTGCACCATGCCATGCTGGTATGATCCATACGCGGCCGTAGCCACAAAGCAATACCCACCTTCCTCGACCCCTCCGGCCTTTTTATAAAGCTCGAAGAAATCATCTACCGGCATGGGCGTGCCTTCGCCTTGGTCAGATTCAATGCTTTCATTTTCCGCTTCATCGATGGCCGTCATCCAGACGACATACGTAACTCCGTTTTCGAGAGGTTGGATTTTGCCTTGGGTGCTGGTTTTTTCCGTAATGGTGGTGACACTGGGATCGGCATTGGGAGTATCCTTAGGGCGGTAGTAAATCTTGTAGCCTGCCAGGTCGTCGTCCGAGGGTCTTTCCCAATTGACCCTGAGATTGTTTTCTCCGGGGTTGATGGATGTCAATGTGGGTGCTTCGGGGACCTTGAAATCGATCCGGATAGGCGCACCGCCGATACATTTCTGTTCGGTATTTGAAAAATTCCATATCCATTCAATACAGAAGAAATAATCGTCTTCTTCACCCGAGTCGCACCCGGGCAACGTTTTTTTGAGATCGGCCAGGGTTAGATCTTCTTTGTTTTCAGGGTATCTCCCCTCAAATTCATCAACGCCGATACTCACATCGTCTTCGTCTCCAATTTGTATATCCTTGTTTCTACATTCTTCACTTTTTGATAAATAGACATCGGCATTTTTTGATGTATCCCAGGGAGTCACAACGTTGCCGGCTTTCCAGCTGATTTGAAAAAAAACATCATCCCCTGGTTGTTTGCAGAGCTCTTGGTTGATCCATTTTTTCGGGTGAGGGTAGACCAACGTTACATCCAAAGGGTACTCTGTTGCCGAAGCAGATAATAGATACATATTTGCGAAAAGCACCGTGACAATAAATAACCGTGATCTCATGCGAGGGCCTCGCTTTCTATTTGATACCATACTCGGTTGCCGTCATGACTTTAAGCAAGAGACATGCCACATATATTGGGAGCAAGTAAATTTTTTTTCAATCAAAATAAACAGTTGAAAATCGGTTGGATCGGGGCGGGTTTGTTGGGTGCACTTTTTGTCAACGGCTTGCTTGGATTTGGTTTTTTTGTGCCATTTTGTCAAATTGATTTTTGCTGTCGTGTATTGAAAAGCTGCTCGACGATTTGAATGATATTGAGAGCCGCTCCTTTTCGTAGGTTGTCCATGACCGACCACAGAGTGAGTCTTGGGGTTTCGTTGATTTCCGATCTTACCGGCCCGAGCAGAATCTGGTCGCCGCCCACGGCATCCAGAGGGGCGGGATGGTGTTTTGAGTCCATATCCTCCGTGATTTCGATACCATCTGCATCACGAAAGAGGTGGGTGATGCGCGGCTCTTCGATGGGTTGGTCAAACTCGATGTGCACAATCTGGCTTTGACCGAAAAACATCGGCAACAGCACATCGGTGACGTTCACATCCATATCGAGGCGCCCGAGCAGTCTTTTGGTCTGCGCTGCGATGAGATCTGCGCGGCCGACAGCCGTAGGATGCAATCCGGACAGACAGTTGAAGGCGATTTGGGTCGGGAAAATCCTGTGGTCGATTGGACGCAGGTTGAATACGGAAAGACATTGTTTTTCGAGCTCTTTGATGCCTGCCTGGCCGTATTCGCTGACCGGTTTCAGGTTGGATGTACATACTTTTCTGATCCGGACGGCCTGAGCGAGAGGTCCGAGCACCATGGCGAGTTGTATGGATCCGGGGCAGGGATTGGCAATAATACCCAATTTGTCGGAGTGCTGGAGGACGTCCGCGTTGATCTCGGGGACGACCAAGGGAAAGTCCGGGTTTTCTCGATAAACCGAAGTCGATCCTATCAGGACGCAGTCCGGGTTGAGGATTTGGGAGTCCAACTCGTGAGATTCTGCGTCGTCACCAGCGACATGCACGGCGAGATCCATACCGGCCGACCAGTTTTCCCGCATCGGTTCGATTTTGATTTCCTCATCGCAAAATTCTACTCGCTCGCCGGAATGGTTTGGGTGCGAAAACAATCGAAGCTGTGAAAGATCCAGCTCGCGCTCTTGAGCGATCCGTACGATTTCCTTGCCTAGGAGAGATGCCGCTCCCAGGATTGCCATGCGAAGATTTTGCGATGAGGTCATCATGAAGTTTCCTGGTTTTGTTGCTTGCCGGGTTGGTGTTTCGGCGGTGATTAATTGGGACTGTTGAGGATCAACGGCAGCCCGTCCTTGCCGGCGCCGATCACCACGATCTTGGCGTTGGTCGAAGTGGACAATCTTTCGGTGGCCTGGATGCCTTCATAGCGCAGCAATTTGTCGTTGATGCTTTCGGTGATGATGCGGTTTTTCTCGGCGATACCCTTGGCCTCAATCTCTTTTCGGGTGGCTTCCTGTTTTTCGCGGTTGAGGGTAAACTCCATTTTCAAGGCTCGTTGCTCTTCCTCGAGCTTGTCGTTGATTGCGCGCTTCAACTTATCCGGCAGGTCGACATTGCGCACCAAAATGGCCTTGATGACGATGGGATCTTGGATTGCGGCCGTGTTCTTGATGTTTGTAATATCTTTGATTTTTTCCGATAAAGCGTCTTTGAGATTTTCGGTTACCGCCACCAAGGTTTCCTGTTCCACTTCTTCGCGTTTGGTCGAGTAGATCTGCTCGGGTGTATAGCGACCGACCACTTTTCGGGCAGCAGAACGGATAGAAGGCGCGATCAAGATTTCATAATAATTGGGTCCTACCGTTTTGTGCAACAAGGGCAGGGTGTTGAGGTTGGCCATGTAGCGCACCGAAGTTTCGAGCTTGATGGACAGACCATTGTTGGCCAGTACGCCGAGCTCTTCCGCCCGGTCCTGAATACGTACATTGTAGGTAAAAAGCTTGTTCCAGGGGGCTACGAAATACCAGCCTTCGCGGTAAAGATCATCTTGGGTGCCGTCCCACGCAGTCCAAAGGACACCACCTGCGCCGCCATCAACTTTGGCGCAACCCTGCAAAACCCCCAGAATC
Organism: Myxococcota bacterium; assembly: GCA_041560255.1. GTDB lineage: Bacteria > Myxococcota > B64-G9 > B64-G9 > B64-G9 > JBFFBT01. Next base: position 10,280 of record JBFFBT010000182.1, read on the forward strand.
ATAAGGCAGCAGGCCAACAACATCCCCTTTTTAATGTATTTTCGATTTACCATGGAATCTACCTCCTTAGTACAGCGTATTGGTTTTCAACCGGATCGAGGTTGGGACCATACCACCACCAGGGTGGGTGTGCAACCTCTTGAAGGATCTGTATGAGCATCAATCTCAGAAGCCAGAAAGATACCATTTGACATAAGGTCTGTGTGGTGTTAATAACATCGCTTCGTGGTGAGTGTAGCTCAATGGTAGAGCACTGGACTGTGGATCCAGCTGTTGAGGGTTCGATCCCCTTCACTCACCTTTTTCTTTTGTTCATCTTCTTCTTTCTGTCGTGATTCTCAGGGATGTATCCGGATTGTATGTAATCGCACTGTTTTATTTGGAAAATTTACGGTGTAACTCATTATCGTTGTCGATCTTGGTTACCTGTCGGGCAGCTTGTGGATTGACGAAGGCCTTACAGAACGTATAGAATGGCTGCCGGCAGCATCTATGTAAATGCGAAATATTGGATCGAGTATAAGGGTGTTCAATCGAGGAAAGGAGGGTGTCGAGATGAAGAACATTTTGGGTTGGTTGACGGTCATGACCGCGATGTTTTTGTTTTGGGGTTGTTCGGGTACGGATACCATAAAAGGGGATCTTTGCCAAATGGCTTCGGAACACGTTGCAGGTTGTTTGGACGAACCGCCCTTGCGGGTAACCGAATGTGATCAACATGAAGCCAAACAAGTCATAGGGTTGTCTTGCGACGAGGTGCGCGCGGTGGTGGATGGAAAAGAAGATCTCAGTGTGGGAGAGGCCGGTGTGTTTTCGTATTACGTGCGATATTGTCGCTATTCGTTCCAGTGTGGGTGGATGAGATGTCCGCTTGGTGGATGGCTTAGGCAAAAATGTGTGCAGCATCGATGTGTCAAACCTCCGGTTACCGATTGCCCGGGTGTCGAATGTGCGTCGAATGAGGATTGCGGTGATTACACCTGTCCCGGTGGGGAAGTGCTGCCCATGGGATGCAGTCAATTCAAATGTGTGCCGCCGCCCTGTCCGCCGCCGCAACCGGAATGCGAGAACGACATGGACTGCAAAGAGTTGGTGTGTCCCTTCGGTGGATTTTTGCACGAACGATGCATCCATGGCGAATGTGTAACGCCTCCTGTCACCGACTGCGAAGGCGTCGAGTGCGCAACGAATGAGGATTGCGGTGATTACACCTGTCCCAATGGAGAGGTGTTGCCCATGGGATGCAGTCAATTCAAATGTGTCCCACCTCCCTGTACGGCGCCCACGCCTCCAGCCGAATCCGCATGTTTATTTGGATGTTGAGGTGCGCTTCAACCCAAATGGCTGAGGAGACTTTGCAATCTTCGGGCCTGGTTGCGCTCATCCGTCCAAAGGCTTGATTCTTTGTTGACAGTCGATTGATTTTCGCATAGATCTTCGCCGTAGCCTTTGAGGCTTTACGGGTCGTTAGCTCAGTTGGTAGAGCAGCGGACTCTTAATCCGCGGGCCAAAGGTTCGAATCCTTTACGACCCAGATTGTACGCCCGTAGCTCAGCTGGATAGAGCGACGGACTTCGAATCCGTAGGCCGCAGGTTCGAGCCCTGCCGGGCGTGTGGATGTAAAAGCGGGACTTTGTACATCAAGGGCAAAGTTCCGCTTTTTTTATTGGATCCGTTGAACTTGACCGCACCGCGCGAAGCGCCGGGGAACTTCGGCCCAAGAATTCGCGAAAAAAACTTTGCACGAGCACTCTGGTTAAAAATAGAATTTTCAGAAAACAGGAAGAAACCATCGTCATTGCAGGTTTTTTTAGGGTATGGTGGTTTTGCAATGGAATCC
>JBFFBT010000183.1:0-12112 GCA_041560255.1 Myxococcota bacterium
AACTCGATATCCATATCCGGTAGAGCCGATGCAAATCATATAATCAGGAGTTTTTTGCCGAATAACATACAAAATCAAATAACTTTCCCAATCGCGAATCTCTATTCATATCATGCAACCTGCCTTGTTGATTTCTCGAATCACCTGTTGCCGGCACACTTTGTGATCGGCCAATAAAGTGGGTGGATGTATTGAGTTGATCCAGCCCCAATCACACTAGGTCTGTAGCTAGCGCCCGAGGTTTGGATGCGTAGGTGTGGATGACGAGAGCATCTGCGGATGCCCGGCCGCCGGATTGTCTGGTGCTTTACTGTGATGTGCGAATCGGTGCGGAGATTTTGGCGGCAGGCTTGCGGGTTGTGGTTGACGAGCTGAAGGGGTTGCGTGAAACTGCCAAAAAAGATACATAGAAGACTGGAAATCTTGAAATCTGTTTGGTTTTTCAATGATGGGAGCAACACATGCTGGAGCGGGTGATAACATTTAAAAATTATGTGAGCCTGGGCCTGGGCGCCATGATCGGTATGGGTTGGGTAGTGTTTACCGGCAAGTGGTTGGAGGCGGGCGGTCCGTTGGGGGCGGTGTTGGGTTTTGTGGTAGGTGGTATGATCTTGATACCGGTGGGCAAGGTGTATGCCGAGCTTACTCCCGCCATCCCGGTGGCGGGAGGAGAGCTGGCCTTTGCGTACAAGGCTTTTGGACCCAATTTGGCTTTTGTCTCGGCTTGGTTGCTCGCATTGGGCTACGGCATTATCTGTCCTTTCGAAACCGTGGCGATAGGTTGGCTGCTTGAGCATATCGCGCCCTCGCTGCGCACGTCTGCGTTGTATACCGTCGGAGGCGCGGCCATAAGCCTGTCTACCATCCTGCCGGGGTTGGCGGTGGGAGGATTGGTGATGTTGCTCAATTGGCGGGGCGTGAAGGGCAGTGCAAAATTTCAAATGGTGGCTACTTTCTTGATGTTGGTTTGCACCTTGGTGTTTACCCTGGTGGCTTTTATCAAAGGCAATCCCGCAAACCTCATGCCGCTGTTTGCAAGCGGTCAGGCCGGTTGGATGCCTGCGGTGGTGTCCATCCTGTCGGTGGTTGTGGTGGTGCCGTTTTGGATGTCCGGGTTTGACGCCATCCCTCAGGCGGCCGAGGAGTCGGGAAAAGACCTGGAGCCGCGCAAGTTGGGTTTTGCCATCCTGGTGTCGATCTTGGTTGCGATCGGGTTTTATGCGGTGGTGATTTTAGCGGTTGCAGCCAGCGCGCCCTGGCAAACCTCGGTGAGACTGGATATGCCCACCTCGCAGGTGTTTGAAAATGCTTTTGGGTACGCTTGGGCCGCCAAGCTCGTGCTGATCACCGCCATGCTGGGGCTTATCACCTCGCTGAACGGATTTTTCCTGGCCGCCACCCGAATATTGTTTTCGGCCGGCCGAGGTGGTTTGCTGCCCGGGTGGTTTGCGCACCTGGATGCCAAGCACCACACTCCGACCCGGGCGGTGTTGTTTGTAGGCTTTTTGAGCCTCATCGGCCCGTTTGTAGGTAAAGCCAGCCTGGTATCCATCGTGCACGTGGGCTCGTTTGCCTTCGTGGTCGCCTGGTTCATTACCTGCCTGTGTGCAATCCGGCTTCGGAAGACCGCGTCCGATTTGGTCAGGCCATACAGAGTTAAACGAAAAAGCACCCTGTATCTGGCCGCCGGGGTTTCTCTGGTGTTGGGGTTGTTTTTCATCACCCCCGGCTCGCCCGAGATCTTGGTTTGGCCCCACGAGCCGATCCTGGTAGGGTCCTGGGGGCTTTTGGGCGCGTTGTTGTATTTGGTACGCCGTAGAAAAGACGATTTGAGCAAATCAGAACGGGATCGCCTGGTGCTGGGGGAGTACCGGTAAAGCATTTGGGCCATCGAGCAACATTGTACATCCCGGAAAGAACATAATAATCCTCCCGGCGGATTTCTGTCTCATAACATCGCTTTTTACCCTGAAAAAATCATCAAATCTTTTGGGTTGAGGCAATCACTTAGGACAGAATTAAATTAATCATATTTGGGTTGATTTATCTGGTCACGCCGGACCGTTTCGGCGTAGCCTTGTCTGGCCGCTAGTCTTTTATGGTGTGCATTTTTCGAAAGACGATCCGGCTCTTCAGGGCGGGAAAAGGAGTTTTTTTGCCTGCGGTGAACGGTGTGAGGTCGAAGTAACCGGCATCTTTTTTTATGCGCTGCTATCTGTTCTGGACGGAATAACTCAAACATGACGAAATGTTTAATTCACGGAGCGGTCACTATCCGTAGTGAAATGATGAAAGGAAAAATCATGAAAACCGTAAAAATTGTACGAGTCTTGTTGCCCCTGGCAGTAATTGCTATGGGTATCATCGGGGCTTGCTCGCCGGATGATCCGGATCCTTGCGAAGGCGTCTCATGCAATGAGCACGGGACCTGCGTTGAAGGTGTGTGCGAATGTGATGAAAAATATTCTGGTGAATTTTGCGAGCGTTGCGCCCAAGGACTCGTAAACTATCCCCAATGTACCCAAACCGACTTGTGCGATCCCGATCCGTGTAACGAACACGGCGCCTGTGAAGCCGGGGTATGCACCTGCTACCAGGGTTATCAGGGAGAGCGCTGTGACGCCTGCGCCGATGGTCTCGTCGACTATCCGAAATGTCGCGCAAGCTCATGCATCCCCGACCCCTGCAACGGTCATGGATGGTGCAAGGAAGGCGTCTGTGCTTGCTATACGGGTTATGGTAAACCGTATTGTGATCACTGCGCCTATGGTTATACCGACTATCCGGATTGTATAAAAGATCACTGTGTTCCCGATCCCTGCAACGGTCATGGGTTGTGCAAGGAAGGTGGATGCCTATGCCGTGAGGGCTATCAAAAACCATTTTGTGATCGATGCGCCTACGGCTATACCGGCTATCCGGATTGTATAAAAGATCACTGTGTTCCCGATCCCTGCAACGGTCATGGGTTGTGCAAGGAAGGTGGATGCCTATGCCATGAAGGCTATCAAAAACCTTTCTGCGATCACTGCGCCGAGGGTTTTACCGGCTACCCGGATTGCAAGCCCGAATAATGGGTGCATGAGTTTAATGTAAATACAAGATAGCCCCATAGACGCATTAAAATCCTTTTCATTTCAGCACACAGGTCTTTTGAATCATCTTGTCCTCAGGCGACGGTTGCGATTGCGACTCTTCTTCAAATCCTTGGTAAGATTGATCCACCCAACCATGCGGGGCCATCTCTGCGATGCTTTTGTTGATGAACGGCTTTTGCGTCTTTTTGTATCTTTTTATCAGGGTGGCGCTTTTTATCAGTAGCACCGGAGATAAGCATGATCCGATTTCTTCGGGCGCCTGGCTACCAGGATGATATCCTGCGGGTCGGGTCGTGGAGGTGTTGCGAGCGAACGGGTTCGCTCTGCGAAACGGTGTGCTTGATTTCAGAAGGGAGCGACTACGATCTCGCGGGTTGAGCCGTCGTTGAAACCGATTTCAAAAACGGTTTTGCGCTCTGGATACGTACCTGTGTATCCATGGCCTACAAAGCGGTAGTTTTCGGGCCAAATATCGTCCCAGGTGACGACGGATCGTATGCCTGTAAGGCCGGTGGCGATCATGGAGCGCCACGAGTCCCATTGCCAGGGCGCTGTGCTGTTCATCTTTTTCCATTCGTTTTGGGTGTCGTGGTATCCAAAACGTGTGACGGTGGCCGTATTGGCCGATTTGAGTCCACCCAGAGCGATTTGGAGACGTACGTCGTCACAGTGGGTTTGGGGATCCACCATGACGTTTTGTTGCTCGCGCAGGTTGCCGCCGTCCAGGTACATGGACTTATTGTGATCCGCTTCGATGAAGCTCGACCAGGTGACCGAGCCGTTGTTGTGGCATTCGACTTGGATGCCGTACGTCTCGGGAGGTGATATTTCGATATAAAATTTCTGATTGTCGGTAAATTCGAGCTCCACCGTGGTGCGGCGTTTTGTATAGGTTCCTCCCAATCCGTCCGCGACCAACACCCAGTTGGTGGGCCAATTGTAAAAAGTCACCTCATGCTGATAACCCGTACGGCAGTTTCCGAAATGGGTGCTGGTGGTGCCGGTATAGGCCGAAAACTGTTCCCATGCATCGGTGGATGAGTTGTAGGCGTAGCGTCTGGCGTGCGCGCTTTGTATGTCGTGGGCATAGGTGCCGTCCGCATAGCGCACGATGATATCGTCACATCCGATATTTCTGGGTACGGTGATGAAAGGATTTTCAGGAGTGGCGTGAAAGTCTTCTTTCAAAACGCCGTTGTCCCAGCACTCAACCGTAATGCCGTAAAATCGTACGTTGCGGTCTCCCGCACCGCAGTCCAACGTCACGCCAGGATCCATGGGGCAGACCCGGTGATCCGGATCTGCCAGGCTGCTGTCGAGCTCGGTAGCCCAGCCATTGGCCAAGCAGCCTCCGTTGAGGTGCTGGTTGCGGGGACGGACATTGCAGATCGAGTGATAATCATTGGAAACGCGCCAAGAAGCGCTCTGATCCAGATTTTCGTATAGATAAAATCTGGGTTCGTTGTTTACCGTTGTGTGGGCGTCGGTGCCGATGGCCGTGTTGGGTAAGCCGTCCGGGCCGATGTCTGCGTAGCCGATGATGGTCGTATTGTGCTTGCAAGCGACATTGACTACAAAGGGAGTGTTGTTGTCCACAAACGCCTTGATGATCTTTCGCCAGTCGTCCCGGTCGGAGCCAAACGCCGGAAAATTTTTGTAATCACCGCATCCCACGATGGGATTCGTCTCGAAAAAGTCCACGAAGGCTCCGATGTAATCGAAGCCGTCGCCGCTGTCGTTCACGCCCTGGTATCCTCCCCAAAAAGTGCTTCCCGCGTGGCACTCGCCGTAGTCCGGGTTGATGTTGCCGGTGGGGCAGGCATAGGTCTTGGCGGCCTCGGTGTAATACCGCGCCGCCAGATTCCAGGCGGGTGTGTTGTGGACGAAGTCCACCCCCCCTACCATGACGTGCTCGGGAGAGCCCCAGTATCCGACGTCCCGTTGTTGAAGCCCACCGTTGTTGAGGGTATCGGCCATGATAAAACAATGGCTGAAGGGCTCATATCCGGAAAATCCCAGATAATCCGAGGCCGTTTGGGTCGCAAAGATCCAGCATACATCGTGGTATTGGTTGTGGGGCGGGCCATGCTCAAAGCGTCCGTTTTGTGCGGGGATGATCACGAATTCTGGATTGATACGAGATGAGTCGGACAATTCGTCGATCAAGGCGTCCAGCCCGATAAAGGGACCTGTGGCTTGAACCGGCGCTGCGAATAGCGCCATGGTCGCTACCAAAAAAGCGGCCTTGAGATATTGGTTTTTCTTAGAGCGCATCTTGTCTCTCTCCTTTCACGGTGGGGATCGATAGATCAGTAAAAACCGTCATAAAGCATAGAGAAGGAGTAGAGCATGGTTGTGGACTGAAATGCATCTATCTTAAGATAGATTTGAGGGTAGGTTTTAAAGGTTTAATGCAATATCCAAATCCCGGGCAGGTCGTATTTTCAGTATCGACATCACCTTGCTGATTCGCAATGAATTTCTTTTTGCCGGGAAGGGTTTTGAAAGCATGGGTGCATTCAAGTGTTTGATTGGATCTTTAAATTTGTGATTTTTCTTCAAAGAGCTGCAGGTTGGAGATAAAGATTTTTTGTTTTTGATATTACCGCAATACGGATACTAAATTAGGGAGGATTTCAGGTTGATGGGAATACTTTTGGGTGGGTTTCATTCCATCGTGTGGAATGGCTTCAATATCTTTTCATAAGATGAGCTCTTCTGTGGTTCGATCGAGTTCGGATTGGATCATTGGCATTCGGAGTTTTATCTTTCATACATGGGGCGCAGTTCTGCTCGGTTGTTTTGGTCGGCAGAAGATTCGTTCGGTTGTGTCCTACGCCGGTTTTCGGGTTTACAGCAATTTTTGTATCGTGGCCTGCCGGCATGGGTTTTCTAAATCAATCCACGCATTTGCCCCAAGGTTTTCATCACCGATTGCATCGCATCGGACTGGGAGATATCCGATTGGTTTTTTTGGTGCTTTCGGGCTTCATCGAGTTGTCGTTCGGTGTCTTTGAGCTTTCTTTCTTTTTGTTGGTAGGCATCCCAGAGCTGCTTGTATTGATCAAACAGCTCCTTTTTGGATGCGTTGGGGTCGGGATTGTAAAGCGTTTCCATGATTTTCTCCTTTTTTAATGAAAAAGTGGTTTCTACAGATCGTACTGATCAGACTGTATGTGGATAATGGGTATCAGATGCATATGACATTTTCATATGCCGATCGCCTCTTCTAACCGATCAGGCCCCGCCGGATATTCCTGATACGAAAAAAGATCAAAGTTTTATGTAACGGTGGATTGTTTTGTTATCAGTAGTTCAAGGCGCTATGCCGGCTAACCCCATAAACCCAACTACAAAATTCTTTCTGACAATTCTGGCGGTAAAAAATATTTTTCAAAATGATGTCAGATTTTCCCTCCGTTTTGCGAAATCACCTATAAGCGAACCTGGAAAATGAGTCAACCAAATTTCGATCGATTTTGATCGGGGAGGTGAAAATGCGTGTTTTTAAAAGGTATTGTATGTTGTTGATTTCAGTGGGTCTGGTTTTTTCAATGTTTGCCTGTGTGGTCAATCCATATGACGGTAAGTATGTTACTTCGCATTCGCCGATTTTATTTTCCGGCTATGTGCCCACCGCCGAAGCAAATGTTGATATTTTGGCGTACAACAAGGCCACCTCGAGTTGGGACGTGCTCGCAACCGCCGTATCCACTGATGCGCCCACCACGATTGCCGGTGACACCTTGTATGCCTTTTCAACCAATTTGGACCTCGCCACGATAACCGATTGGAAGTGTTATTGGGACGCGACGTGCGCTTTTTTGCACGAAGGCACATTCGAGGCCGAGTTTAAAGTCCGATCCGGCAGTTATTTTATGACGACGTTCGAGCAAGGAGGCCTTACCTGTGTGTTGCAAAACATCCAAGCCGGCCAAAGCTGGCTGGAGGCCGGATACAACTGCAAGGGCTCAAACTCGCCGGTGCTTATTTTGAAAATCGCATATGTCGAGTAGCGGCGGCTCGATTTTCCAATCCCATCCAATGTGGTTGACATAGTATATACCTCTAGTAACATCGACCTCTTATGTTGATTTACGGCTCCAGTACGGCCGTATTGTAAAAAAACCAAAAGGAGGTCAAGAGGATGAAGCGCGTTTTGTACAGAAGTGGTTGTTTTGTTTTTGTTTTCAGTTTGTTCGCAGGATGCATGCCAACAGGGTCCGAGGGAGAGGTGACTGGTAATCCGCTGGCGGAAGAAGGCCTATTTGTGCCCATCCCGCGGGATGCGGAAAGCTTGGCTGTCTCCCAGCGGGTAGATGCCTTGAAGGCATTGGGATCAAATAGGGCGGCCATCTCTGCGGCCGAAGGAAAAAACTTCTACCTGGCTATCAAAAAAAGCGAGTTGGGTAAAAAGTTTTTTGTAACCGCTTTTCTCGAGCAGTATTACACCAAATCGGAAATGGGCGTATCCGCCAACAGCTTGGGCACCAAGGTGGTCAGCTTTCAGCAGCAAAACGGCAAGATCTTCGTGTTTGACGCCGAAGGGCGCACCAACACCAGCAGTATTGTCGATCCGGCTCTGATTGTCGATGCCTATCCCATCGTCATGGATTTCGATCCGTTCAACCGTCTGCCCGGAGCGTGGAAGTACATCTTGGTCGATCCGGCCGCTGGTCTGAACCGCTTCGGCGTGGTGGGCGATGTGTTTGCTGGATATGACCCGGTGCGATTTATGGTGGAGCTGTCGTTTCTGCAAAACGCTCAGCTACTCGAGGACGGAATTTCTTATGAACATGTTTTGGTGGGTTATGCCGAAGAGCCCATTTTTGACGAAGATACAGAAGAAGATTCCGTCGAGACCAACCCGTTTCGCCTTTCGGGTACCCTGTTGTATACCATTCGTGCCTACGAGGACAATCCGGATTTTGTCCCGGTCGATTTACCTCTCAATGAACACTATTTCCGCACGCCTCCGCGTATTGTCCCGGACTCAGGTCAGCAGATCGTCCAGTACGCCGCCCATTGGCATATCTACGAGGGTATGCGGCCCATCGAGTGGTTGATAAGCCGGGATCTACAAAAGCTCGACGAAAGCCCCGCTTTTGCGGATTACGATTTGGTTGAAGCAGTCCGGGCGGGCATCGAAGGCTGGAACGAGACTTTCGGATTTCAGGTATTTACAAGCCGGTTGGCCGAACCGGGTGAGCGTTTTGGTCGGGACGATCTCAATTTCATCATTTTCGATCCGGATCCGAGCAAGGGATACGCCTTTGCCGATATGCGTTACAACCCCAGAAACGGTGAGATCTACGGAGCCAATGTGTATTTCGGTGCAGCCTGGCTCGATACCAGTCCGTTCGAGGACGATCCCAAATATGCTGCGGCCGCTTTGGCCGCTCCGGTAAAACGGCCCCCGGCGCCTTCTTTGGTGATGGATGGATTCAGGAACGAACCGCTTTGTGTGTTGTGGGCGCCCGAGCACCAAAGCATGGTGGCGCGGCAGGCCGAATACAGTGGCGGGTTGACCAAGAAAGAGAAGTTCGAGCGGTACATCACGCATGTCATCGCGCACGAGGTGGGACATACCTTGAGCTTGCGGCACAACTTCAAAGGATCGCTGGTGCCGCCATCGTCAACGGTAATGGATTATCTGATCACCGATGACAGTGTCGCCACTCCTACTCCCCGAAGCTACGATGTCGAGGCCGTCCGGTATCTATATGGGCTTTCTCCCATGTTGCCGGGGGACCCGTTTTGCACGGATCAACATACGGTATTGGATCCGGACTGCTCCATCTTTGACACCGGGGCCGACCCGTTGATTGACTCGGCGCTGCAAAAATACAACTTGATCACATACTTGTTTCTCATGATGGGTGTTATCCCCGGTTACGAGTCCTACTTTGACGCCTACAGTGAAAACATCTTGGGTTATGTTCGGGCTGCCGCACCCGAACAAGCAATGCAGGCTTGGTCGTTTGTTATGGAGCCTGTCAGAGCGCCCATTCCTCCCGAGATCTTGGCGTCCAATCCATTTTATGGGCCTTCCGCTGATTTCATATCCAGGCGGGTGTTTGATTTGTTGTTCTTGGTTGATCCCCAGCAGCGAAGTTTGTACTACCGTGTGCCGGTAAACGATCCGGCTGATGCCCAAGTGCTCGAAGCCATTATCGCAGACATCCGGGGCAATATCCTCAACCTGGATGAAGTGCGGAGCTTCGAAACCCGGCGGTTGTGTGTTGATGTATTGAAATTCATGCAAAGCCTGCCGGCCTATATGATGCTTCTCGATGTGCGTGAAGAATTGGGGTTGTTGATTGCGGCAGGTATCGAGGATCCGGCCGAAGAAGCTTTGACCAGGGATTTGATCGCACGCATTGATGCCGCCGTGACACCTTATTTCGAATAACCAGTTGTCGTCATTTGTGTACAAGACAAGAAATCCCACGTAAAAAACGTCGCATCAAACCAACTTCTCCACAAGGTTTTGGCGGGATTCATGGTGATAGTCGCTCTTGACCTGCCGCCTTGAATAGAGAGATGATTGTCTGTGCGTCCATTGAAATACGAAAGGAGCTCGGTTTGGCGGTCAGGTATTCGTTTCTTCGTTCGTTGGATCCGAAAGTGCTTTTTGAGACCCACAAGCAGGCTTTTGCAGACTATCATGTGGACATGAGCTACATGACGCCCGAGCGGATAAAGTTTCGAAGTATCAAAAGCAATGTGCAATATGATCTATCGGTGGGTGCTTTCGATGGAGATAGGTTGGTCGGCTTTACCCTGATTGCAATCGATTTGCACGCGGGTCGAAAATCGGCATTCGACGCCGGCACCGGCATCATCCCGGCGTATCGTGGTCGGGGGATTGCCAAGGCCATGTTCGAGCACGCCATCCCGAAGTTGAAAAAATCGGGCGTGCGACGATTTTTGTTGGAAGTGCTTCGACCCAACCAATCGGCCATCCGGGCGTACGAAAAGACGGGTTTCGAAACGACCCGCAACTTGGAGTGTTTCGAGCTTGGGACGGTCAAGAGCTTTCAATCGGCATACCCGAGAGATTATCCCTGGCGGATCAAATCCATTACGATGGAAACGCTTCAAACGTTTGCTTCCGAAGTGGACTGGATACCCTCATGGGAAAACAGCTTTGCATGCATGCATAGGATTCCGGATGATTTGATCCGGATGGGCGCTTACGACGACGATCAATGCGTAGGCGTAATTGCTTTTTGTCCCCGGTTGGATTGGATCATGAGCCTGGTGGTGCAAAAAGATTTTCGAAGAAAGGGTGTCGGTAAAAGCCTGATCGCAAGATTGTTGAAAGAAATATGCAGTCAGACCCAAAAAGTTTCGGTTCTCAATATCGACGCCTCGGATTTAAACATGCAGAAATTGTTTACGGAAATGGGTTTTGAGTTTGTGATTGGACAGCATGAAATGGAGTATGGGTTGTCTTGAAATGGAGGCCGACCTCAGTCGGTATCGTGCTCGGGTAGACAGTACCTGCAACCGTTGTGACCGTGTTGCAGGGCCAGCTTGAGATCTTGATAGGCAATTTTGTTGCGACCACTCATCTTGGTCACCCATTCACAGTTGGCGACATGCACTTCCCGGCTGCGACGGTTGGCGACATAGGGATGATCACCGATGATAAATCGTTTGGTGATTCGGCCCACCTCTTTTCCTTCTACGAGTTGTCTTACGGCAAACTCGTATCTGCCGCCGGGGGCGCTTTTGGGCATGGTGATGTAGACGGTTGCTTCAGAGCAGTCGGAGGCTTTGAGCGGCATGCCGCGTATTGCACTTTGGGTGCCCGAGGTTGATAGCAGATAGCGGTGATGCTCGGTTTCTTTTTGTTGGGAAAAGTATTCCAGTCGAACACCCTCGATCAGCCGTTTTAGAATCCGAAGCTCGACCGAAGTTTGCGAAGGCAGGGCGGCGGTATCGAGCTCCAGATCGCTTTGGTAGGCGATCTTAGGCCATCCTTGGATCTGAAATTCGTATCGCAGGTAGCTATCGACAAACACGTCTTCGACGTCAAAGTTTTTCCAGGTGACATTGTTGCTGTTACGAATGAGATCGTAAAACTCATTGATATCGTTTACTTGATTGAGATCCGGTTTGGGATCCTGGGAGTTTCCCAAGACGGCTACGAAGCAGTAATGACCTACGGCCGGGATGTCGGTCCAGACCAGCGGGCCCAAAATCTTGAACTCACCCGGAGAAATCGAGCCGATCGACAAGCTGCCGATCGGGTTCCAGGAGGTTGGTGTGGGTAGGGTGGAGGGCGGCATCCAATACAAGTCGACTTCGCATCCGGAAGCCGCTTTGCCCCGGTTTTGCAGGCGTACATACAGATAATTGGGTTGTCCGTACTCGATGTCTTCGAACAAGTCGTCGCGATCTTTTGCAGATGCACTGCCCAGAGTGGCTGTGGGATTGAGCAGTTCCTGCCGGTAGTGGTTGACGTCCGGGCTCCTGGAAATACCCCCGCCCACCAAAGGTTCCAGCCCTTCGTCTTGGAGGTTGTCGCGTATGAAAATGTCGGATCGATAGCATGCAGTGTAGGGTGGAGGGCCCGAAGAGCTTGCGGATCGAAGAATAAGTTGGTTTCGGTATTGGGCCAGCACCGATTCAGTTTGACTGTAGTCATCGTCGTAGTACACAGCGCCGCTCGAGCTGCGATAAAACACCGAAGAATCCGTATGAACCACGTCGGCGGACGGATCTCCTTGGGCGTATACCCACACCGATTGGGGAACCGGCTCATCGAACATGGATGGATCGATGACATAGGTTTCACTGCCCGAGTCCGTTTGCACCTGCACGATGGGTGCTACGTGCCAGTTCCAATGGACCGCGCAGGTTGGATTGTTGTGGGTATGTACATGCAAACTTCCGTAAATCCATACTTTTTCAGGAGTTGTGCCGTCATCGATCATGAGCCTGCGCATTTCGTGCGCCCGGCCCCAACAACCGTCGTCCGGATACCAAAAAGGTATGTAGGGCGC
>JBFFBT010000184.1:0-12100 GCA_041560255.1 Myxococcota bacterium
TCGTCCGACATATTCGATATCAGTTTGGCTTCGTCTGGATCATAAAATTGATTAATAACATTGTTACCACCATCTGTGGCAAAATGCCATCCTTCACGGGCAAAATCATCCTCGTGATGCAGCAGGGTACATCGACCACTGGTTCCCTGAATATTGAAATATAAGCCTGCAGGTATATTTTTCTCTTGATCGCCAGGTACATATGCTATTCTCCTGTCACCCAGCGCCGAGGTTTTGTCGATCTTTTGTTGGGTACCATCTCCCAATTCCAGTGAATATATACTTCCATCCGGTGCGTGATATGTTATCGTTTGATGAATGTCGTGATGGAATCGCAACACATGAATTTGTGCTGAAGTTCCAAGCGTCAGATCTTTACCTCCCACCCTCAAACCATTAATTTCGAGAGATTTTTCTGTTATACAATGGTTATCCTCGCACGCAAAAACGGAATCGCCCTTGTCGCCTTTTTCGCCTGGATCGCCTTTTTCACCTTTCTCGCCTTGTAAAACATATACTTGGGCTTGGGCTGTTCCTGAGTTGCCTATCAACGCCAGTGTAAAGACACCGGCCACAAGGGCATTGGGTAGGGTCAGTTTCAAGCTCATGGAATCTCCTCCTTGCTCGACTATTAATCCATCATTTTGCGAATATACCACGTTTCCATCTCGCAACAACTCCGCCATCTCAACCGTCTCGAGATGTTCTCCTTTGACCAACCAGCTGGTTTGGAAACGCTTCTGCGCATCCTTTCGATTATCAAGCTCGGATAAAACACCTTTCTCATCAACAATACTCTGTCGGGTTCCATCTCCGTCGATAGCCGTGATTTCCGGTGGCAAGGTCGTAGTCAACTCGGGACATGCACTCAACAGCACGACACATTGCAATGAAAAAACACAAGCAATTGCTCTTCCATTCATGCCATCAACCTCCTTTTTCATTTTCGCGATCAAATATGTTTACTATAATATTTTCCGATTTTATACAATAAAATTGAAGCTCATGAGGGATAACTCCAAATAATCATGCGATGATTTCCCACATGCCCCAACCAACAACATCTGTATTGCGGCTCGATGCTCGAAAGCGCAGATGTCATTTCGTGTGACGAATTTTTGAGATTTTTGTTGGATTTTCGCGATAGTTGTACTTACCTACCATGTTGTGCAATTGTTAACTTTTTGACAACTCAAGCAAAAAGCAGCCCATACTCTTAGGCATATATTATGCATGAATGATGTATGCCTTTGGATAAGTGTGAAAACAACGAACCAAGGAGGTTTTCGCATGCAAAAGATGACGATTGGATGGTTTTTGATCGCAGTATTTTCCACTGCCTGTCAAAATGACCCATCACCCTACGGGACCAGTTTCGGTGCCCTGAAACCGCTGGCTGACTGCCAAGAATTGGAGTCCAGCCTCAAAGAAGCCGCCATCGAACAAATGAACCAGGATCTGGATCATAGTCTGTCGTGGGCTTTACGATGGAAAAACGGCGGGCCTGAAATACTGGATGATGCCGCAATAAACGGTTTACCCGCCCCATCCCCGGATAGCGGCAAGAGCAACTCGAACGATCAGGGCGCGAATGATTTTTCTACCACCAACACCCAGGAAACCGGAGTAGATGAAGCCGACTTTGTCAAAAACGACGATCAGACCATTTATTTGATTGCAGGCCGTATACTACGCATCTTCGATGCCTGGCCGGCACCCGAAACCCATCAACTTTCATCGTATACGCTGCCGGGCTTACCCAAAAGGATGTACGTACGTAAAAATCTTGCAATCATTTACTCCGATCTCGGCACACAAGGCAAACCGGAGGAAGAATGCTTTCCGACCATAACAGACAGCCCGGCCCATTGCCCGATGCCGGACAAGCTCTTGGTTACAGTATTGGATATCACGGAAAAAACCAAACCTACCTTGGTAAGGGAAATCGAGATTCAAGGAGCATATGTCGATTCGCGCAGAATCGACGGAATGGTCCACACCGTGTTGACTTTCCCGCAACCCATCTTTCCCGAAATCCGCTACTGGCCCGAAGAGTTTGAATACCACAAAGCATTCCCTGATTTTTTGATCAAGCTCATGTTCGAAAAACTGAGAGCGAAGAACACGAAAATCATTCTCAACGCCAAACTTTCAGACTGGATACCACGGGTTAGAGACACATCGTACGGTCCCTTCGGACCAGTCGCCAATGAATCCCTAATGCTTGAATGTCCTGGATTCTATCAACCCGCGCTTCCGGCCGGACATGGATTTTTATCCATCATGACCCTGGATCTGGATAGTCCCCAGGATCCGCATTTTTCGACCATCATAGGTCAACACGGCAAGGTGTACGCATCGACTGATTCCCTCTATGTGGCAACCGAATACTGGAATGCTCCCAAGGGGATTTGGTTGGCGGATACAGCCATCATGCAAGAAGAAGTTACAGTGATTCATAAGTTTTCTCTTGCGGGAGAAAGTTCCGGGGCTGAGTATCAAGCCAGCGGGGTGGTGCCCGGCCGGATTTTGAACCAATTTTCCATGGGAGAGCATGAGGGCTATCTCCGTCTCGCAACCTCCTCGGGATGGTTGGGCAATTCGGATTCTCAAAACTCGATCTTCGTACTCGAGCAACAATCGGATCGGCTGACGGTAGCCGGTTCCATACAAGACATCGCTCCGGGTGAAGAAATTCGCTCAGCCCGGTTTTCGGGAAAACGGGGCTTTTTGGTTACTTTCAAGAATGTCGATCCCTTGTTTACCGTCGATCTCACAGATCCGACCCACCCCCGGTTGGCCGGAGAGCTGAAAATACCAGGATTCTCCACCTATATGCATTTGATGGACCAAGATCACTTGCTCACGATTGGATTCGACGCCGAGGACGCAGGTGATTTTGCCTGGTTTAAAGGCATTCAGCTTCAGATATTCGATGTCTCCGATATGAGCAAGCCGACCCGCACGCATGTCGAAACCATCGGAACCCGTGGTACGACCAGTGAGGCTACGGCCAACCACCTGGCCTTCAACTATTTTGCGCCCAAAAATCTTTTGGCCTTGCCCATGGGTATTTGCAAAGAGACGCAACATACCGAATGGATTGAAGAAAAGCTTATGTTCTCGGGCCTCATGGTATGGGATGTGGCCATCGATAAAGGTTTTTTGGAACATGGAAGGGTGTCGTTTCCCGCACCGCCAGAAATGGAGTATGCCTGCAGCAACTGGTGGGGCAATCCGAACTCCATGGTCAAACGCTCGGTCATCATGGATGACTATGTTTTTTCCATTTCCAACGATCTGATGAAAATCAATCATTTGGACGACTTATCTCAAGATATCACATCTTTCGATTTGCAATAAACATATACGCCGAAACTTGGTCTATCCAATTGCATCGACCCTCCAAACAGAAGGCCTCCCCTTCGATCGAGACCCGAAGTGGTCTATGCTATTTTACAAATACATAGCTTTTTTGAGCTGATTTCATAGAAAATGTGCGAATATCTAATCAATGAGTACTTGGTTATCCCAGCTTGATTCGGACGGCTCGATACCGATTCACGTTCAGATTCGGCGTAAAATCCAATCCGCAGTGACTACGGGTGAGCTGGTTATGGGTCAGAAACTACCGAGTGTTCGGGACATGGCCCGGGTTTGGGGAGTCAATCGATTGACCGTATTGAAGTCTATCAAGTCGTTGACTCGCGCCGGTCTCTTGGCGCCCGTGCAGGGCAAAGGCGTATACATAAGCGGCAAGGCGGCGCAACTGGTTTCTCAGCAAAAGCAGCCAACCAATGTGTTTGGATCGTTTTTCGAAGGTTTGGCCGAAGGCCCCGAACCTCATCAACCAAATCCTCACTCCATCGCAGACAATATCAAAGACACCGTACAGGACTCATTTTTAGAAAACTGCATCTCCTTTTCGGTCGGATTTCCACCCAATGAATCCATCCCTCAGAAAGCCATTCGCGCCTGTACGAACCGTCTGCTTCGTAGTACGCATCAACCGGGCATTTTGGGCTACAGTCCAACCGACGGCCTTCCCGAGTTGCATGAACAAATTACCCGGATACTCGAGACCCGCGGTTTGGCTCTGACACCCCAGGATAAAATTTTGGTCACCAGCGGTGCACAACACGCAATCAACTTATGCCTCAGCGGCTTGATCCGCTCGGGTCAATCGATCGCAGTGGAAAGCCCCGGATATCTGGGTATCATTTCAGCATGTAGACTCAACAACATTCCTATGTCACCCGTACCTGTTGATAAATACGGATTAAATCCGGAGCGCTTGGAACACACACTTCGTAAAAACGAGATCGGGGCCATATATACGGTGGCCAATTTTCAAAATCCAACCGGAGTGTGTCAAAGTCTATCCAGGCGCAAACAAATCCTCGACTTGGCGGCTCGCTACAACACATACATCATTGAGGACGACACGTATGCGGATTTACGGTTCGGGGGAAGAAACATCGCTCCCATCAAAAGCCTTCCCGGCAGTGAAAGAGTCATTTACATCGGTTCCTTTTCAAAATCCTTGGCACCGGGATTTCGTTTGGGATTTTTGTCCGCATCCAGTCCGTTGGTCGAGCTATTCAGGCATTACAAAGAGATCGCCGACATCAGCACAGGCTCCTTGGTGCAAGCCATTGTGGCGGATTTAATTCGATCCGGATTTTACGCCAGACATTTGGCTCGTATGCGAAAGCTATATCGGCAACGCAGAGACGTGATGCTGGAAGCACTCCTCACATGTTTTCCGGATTGGGTGCAATACACCCGACCAAAAGGAGGTTTGCACATATGGGTCCTGTTCAACCGACCCGTGCAAACCCGCAGGCTTCTCGAACGTTGTCGCTCCTACGGAGTTTCTTTTGCCCCTGGACATCTGTTTTTTTTCGATGGCCGCAACTCGAGCTCTCTACGTCTCAATTTTTCTAGTCATCCACCCGATCGCATCTTCAAAGGGATGCGGCGTTTGGCCGCCTGTCTGAACAAGGAGATAAATCCATGAAAAACACATTTAGAATCGAAGCAAAAACCGATCCCCAAAAAGCTCATGTGGCTCTGTCTACGCCTTTGGGTTTTGGAGCCAAGTTGGCTGATTTGATGGTATGTATCGACTATGACAAGAACCGGGGTTGGTACGACGAACGCATACAAACATTCAAACCTATCGAGCTGTCTCCGGCCGCGAAAGTGCTACACTATGCACAGGAAATCTTTGAAGGTCACAAGGCTTATACGTGGCCCGGTGGACAAGTGGCGCTGTTTCGCCCCGAGCTCAACGCCAAGAGGTTGAATGCTTCCGCCTCCCGTATGGGTCTTCCTGAAATCCCCGTGGCGCTGCAGCTCGAGGCCGTCCATGCTTTGACCGATCTGCTCAGAGACTGGGTCCCCACAGAACCGGACTCTTCGCTCTATTTGCGGCCTGCTATGATCGCCACCGAACCCTCATTGGGGTTGGCGCAATCCAGTCAAGCCATGTATTTTGTCATCGCCTCACCGGTCAAAAGTATTTTCACGCGTGCATCGAGCGGGGTCACCATCTGGGTAGAAGACAAACGTATTCGCGCGGCCGAAGGCGGTGTAGGTGAAGCCAAAACCGGCGGTAACTACGCAGGCAGCCTGTACACCCAAATACAAGCCCAGAAAGAAGGCTGCGATCAAGTACTCTGGCTGGATGCCGCCGATCATGAGTATATCGAAGAGCTCAGTGGAATGAACTTCTTTTACATAAAAGACAACCAACTCATCACTCCGCCTCTCTCCGGAACCATTCTTGCGGGAATCACTCGTAAGTCCATTCTCGAAATGGCTGGTGATCTCAGTTTAATCCCGCAGGAAAAAAAGCTATCGATCCAACAGATCCTCGACGAGATCGAGCAAGGCCGGCCGGTCGAAATGTTTGCTGCCGGTACAGCTGCAGTGATCGCTCCAATAACGAGCTTGAAGTACAAACGGAAAAGTTACCAGGTGGCTGACGGCAACCCGGGGAAGCATACCCAGAACCTGTACAAGTTACTCACAGACATACAATATGGCCGCAGCACCGATCCCTACGGTTGGATGCAAATGGTTTGAGATTTCTGTTGCCATGGATTTGTGATTTTTCATACCAGTGGCTACTATATATCTTCGCAACCCTGGCCTCAAGATCTGACCGCAATGCTTCAGGCCAATCAAATCTCGGTCGAGCCTCCGTGTTCGGCTAACTCCTCGACAAAGATAGCTCAACAGGCTGTTACTCACAGTGCACTTTTTATTTGGTGAGATATCCGGGATAGGATTTCCGGGCAATAAATCAAATCTTGGATAGATTATCTCTTGATTATGGAATTCTACCTATTATATCCTGTCATGACCATTTCGGTCTGTATTTGAAACCAAATCAAGGAGCGAACGAAGAAAGTTATGGAGGCGACCCAAATGAAAAAGACTATCTTTCTGGTTGTACTGGCTTTTACATGCTCACTCACGGCATGTGGTATGGACAAGATCTCTCCAGACGAAAACAGCCTTCCTTTAGTGGTTGACTGCAAAGACCTGCGTAATTGGAATGCTGATGAGGTATACCTGGGTGGCGATCTGGTACAGCACAACACGCATGCCTACAAAGCCAACTGGTGGACCAAAGGTCAAGACCCCGACAAGCATTCAGGCCCTTGGCAAGAATGGACTCTACTTGGCGAGTGCGAAAACAGTGGCGCCAACAAACCACCGGTAGCCAAGGCCAATGGTCCATACAGCAACGTTCTTGGAAACGCCACCCCTTTCAGCAGTGAAGGCTCCAAAGACCCTGATGGAACCATTGCAAGCTATCGTTGGGACTTTGGTGACGGAACAACCAGCAGCATTTCCAATCCGACCCACAAATACAAGGCCATAGGTTCCTATACGGTTACCCTCACTGTAGCCGACAACGAGGGCGCCACAGCAAAAGATACGACCAAAGTAAGCATCTATTCAGAGAGTGGCAATAAAATCGTGGGTGGTTATTTTGCCCAATGGGGAATTTACGCTCGCAACTATCACGTAAAAAACATTCACACCAGTGGCTCAGCCTCCAAATTAACCCATATCTTTTATGCATTTGGTAATGTGAAAAACGGCAAGTGCGTAATCGGTGACGCGTATGCGGATTATGATCGCTTTTATTCTGCCGAACAGAGCGTGGATGGTGTCGCAGATACCTGGGAACCAGGCGCCCTGCGTGGTAATTTCGGTCAATTGCGTCGTTTGAAAAAAATGTATCCCCATCTAAAAGTTCTATGGTCATTTGGGGGTTGGACATGGTCAGGTGGTTTTGGTCAGGCTGCAGCCAACCCAACGGCATTTGCCGACTCCTGTTACGATCTGGTCCATGATTCACGATGGGCAGGTGTTTTCGATGGTATCGACATAGATTGGGAATACCCAAATGCCTGTGGATTGACTTGTGACAACAGCGGTTTCGGCGCATACCGTACCTTGATGTCGGCACTGAGGTCAAAGTTTGGAAATCAAATGGTAACCTCGGCGATCACCGCAGACGGCAACCCCGGAGGCAAGATTGATGCCGCCGATTACGCTGGTGCCGCCCAATATGTAGACTTCTATATGATCATGACCTATGACTTCTTTGGAGCCTGGGCATCAACAGGTCCGACTGCGCCCCACTCTCCGCTTTTCAATTATCATGGAATGCCCATTTCCGGTTTCTCTGCAGACACCGCAGTCCAAAAGCTAAAATCCAAAGGCATACCGGAAAGCAAGCTACTTCTAGGCATCGGTTTTTATGGTCGCGGCTGGACCGGTGTCTCTCAAAGCTCTCCGGGTGGCTCTGCCACAGGCGCAGCCAGCGGCACCTATGAAAAAGGGTTTGAAGACTATAAAGTATTGAAAAACATCTGCCCAGCCACAGGGACCATAGCGGGTACCGCCTATGCACATTGTGGCGACAATTGGTGGGGTTATGATACTCCCGATACGATTGCGGGTAAGATGAGTTATGTGAAAAGTCAAAACCTCGGCGGTGCGTTCTTCTGGGAGTTGAGTGGTGATACCACCAATGGAGAGCTATGCACTGCAATAGGAAACAACCTATAGATGAAAATACCTCACGTATTTCATACCTCATACAACGAAATTGGACTCCCTTTTCAAGAGTGAAAAGGGAGTCAAGACATACTCGATTCTTTCCTTACCTCCGACAGGAAAATGTGACAGATTGGGATTGCACCGGATCGCCGGATGCCGCCATGCACACTACGAAATCAACCTCAAAGGAGTCGATTTGAAATGAAATCCAAAATCATAGGTTTGATTGGATTGCTGGGATTCTTGATGGATTCTATGACATCAGCAGAGCCGTCCCGCCCCACCTTGACCGTGTCACCGGTTTCCGATGAATTGATATGCAAAACCATGGACGAATCCATGCCCTGGAATCCTTGGGAACGATTTGGATATGTGTTGCCGATTTATCAGGGAGGCACCTTGTGGATTGCGGATAAACCTCTGGATAGAGAGCCGATAATAAAATTCCTCCATAAATATGGAGCGGTAGGTTATCGGATCGTCAATTGCGACGAGCATAGCGCTCTACTCTGGATACCAAATATCATCATGAGCAACCCGACACAACGGTTGATACATGAAATGCTCCAGAAGGCCGCCAAGGGGAATATGGGATTGTTGGTTCAGTTTGTGTTTGGTCCGACATCGGGTTACGCATGGTTGAATGAAACCATTTCCGATCCCGACAAATGCCGCCATTTTGCCCGCAACCACACAACCCCGTCTCAACGTTGCAAGTGGATCAATCAAATGTATCCCGAAATACACTGTAAGAAGTTTAAAAAGCGTCAATCCTACGACACGACGTGCATCGTAGCAGCCATAATGGGCCGGCGCGTCAAGCAATGTCGCCGTGATTTGGAAAAACCCTAGAGAAAGCCCACCCAGAACAAAATCCGAAGCTCTCCGCCTATCTCCTTATTTATTTTTTGGAGGATAAGCCCTCCTAAACGGCTATACAATCTGTCTAGGTTTCAGCCAATTGTTATGCTCTGGGAAAATAAGACTTGAGCGATAGAGGGCATCGTCTCTCTAGTAATACTTTGATTTGTTTACAAAAAGACTAGAACATCTCATTCAATGACAGGATCATGAAGCCGATCGGCTTCTTTGAAACGATCGGATTCCCAGCTTGGTTTACAGACACACTCCTGGCACTTGAGTCTCTCGTTGTACGCACATTGCTTCTGGGTCATACAGCGTAAATTCTCAGAGTGAGGGCACTGACCCGCGATGGTAGTAGTCCTGCAATCCGACAAACAAAACAACACTCCAACCAATATCAATGCCCAACCAAGCAGCTTCATTTCAATCGATCCCCATTTTCGATCCTTCTCTTACCTATCACGCTTCCATCGACCCTGCGAGCGATCGTCCCGCCTCCCTCGACCGCCGCCGCCGCCACCGCCGCCGCCGCCCGGTCCACCTCGGCCCCGGCCGCCTCTATCCCGGAATCCACCACCACCACCGCCAGGCCGACCTCGGCCACCCGAAGACCGCTCCTGCGCCTCGCTGACTCGAATCATTCGTCCATCCAAAACATTGTTGTCCATCTCCGCAATGGCCTCCTCTGCAGCCCGATCATCCTCGAACGTGACAAACCCAAATCCTCTCGAACGTCCCGATTCGCGATCCGTTACAACTTTGGCCTCAACTATTGTTCCAAATTTTTCAAAATTTTTATGCAAATCCTGTTCGGTGGTATTCCAACTGATACTTCCCACGAATACTTTCTTGGCCATTGCTCCTGTTACACCTTTCCCGGCTTCGCCGGCGTTATGGGGACTTGCGCTTTTCGTCACGAACAAGGCGAAAATCCTCGATTTGGTCACGACCCATGTTTTGGAAGTTCAGGCGAGTTTCCTTTCGCATACGGGCACTGTCCTCATTATGACCGGTTGACCAGCCACGTCAAGCAGATTAAGCACCTCGGTACGTCAAACTTCAAACACATTGAGCACTTGCAGATCTCCTGCCAAAGATCCTTTCGATGAATGAAACCATCCCCAAAGCCCATGCTCTTTCCCCCCTTCCTTTTTCGAACATGTAAAATGAATCCTATATACTTTATCACTTGACTCGGTTTTCGTCAATGTATGTTGCGGTCGTAAAGAAAAATCGGTTTCAGCTCAATGCACGAACGAACGACTCGATTCCGCTTCGCAACATCGCTACGGCAATCGCTGCAAGAAACAACGACATGACTTTTCCAAAGGCCCGGGTTATCGATGGACGGATGAACTTGGTCAGCTTGTTGGCATGATGCAAAAGCAGCCAAATGACCAAGATATTGACCGACAAGGCCAACACCACCAGCCATTTACCATGGGTGTCTGCCAACACCACACAGGTGGTCATGGTAGCGGGACCTACGATCAAAGGGGTACCCAGAGGAACTACTCCCGCGTCCAAATCCAACTCGGTGGTTTTTCTTCGCTCCCGGGTAAAGATGAGATCATATACTCCAATAATCAACAAGACCGTACCGCCACCCACCCGCAGATCATCGATGGTAATATTGAGAAAGCGAAACAATGCCTGACCCAAAAGCACTATCGCGATCGCAATAAAAAATCCTGTCAACACAGCTCGGCGCGCCAATACTCTGGCGGTCGGCCACTCCATATCCTCGGTCATACCAAGAAAAATGGGCAACACCGTAAGCGGGCTCATGGCTACGAACATGGGCACAAAGACCTCGGTAAGTCGAACCAACCACTGCATGCACAATCCTTTCGACAATGGACAACCCAACCAGATACTTAGGGTCGATTTCCATAACGATTGATATGTACTTTCTCGAACTGCAAATGATCGTATTCAACCCCCGTCTTGATCTCGCCCGGATACCCCATGGCAATCAGGCTTTCTACCCTCATATGTGCAGGCAATCCCAACATCATTTGTATGTAGTTTTCGGCGGTCTGCTTCTCGCTATACATACGGCCTCGAATCTGCACCCAACAACTTCCCAATCCCAATGCATGTGCACATAGATGCGCTATGATTGATGCGATGGAGCAGTCCTCCACCCAAACATCGGTTTTGGTCTCATCACCACAAACCACCACGGCAAGCTTAGCATCCCGAACAAAGGACGACCCATGAGGTTTGCACCGGGACAAACCTACCAACAGCTCGGGATCATCAACCAACACAAACTCCCAAGGATTGATACCCCGGGAGGAAGGTGATCGCAACAGAGCCTCTCGAATGAGGGTTTTCAGTTTTTCATCCAACGGTTCTCCGGTATACTTGCGTATACTTCTACGTGTTCGCAGCAACTCAATCATTACTTTTTCACCCATGTAGTGATTATGCCAAAACGCCTTCGGCTAGATTTTAATCTTTTCCATTTTCAACAAATATGCAAGCCCGATACCAAGCAGAAATCCCACCGCCAAGTTGGTAACCAGGGAAACTCCCAGCATGCCGACAATCACGAAAAGATCCCGCCTTTCTCGGATATCCGCTATCGTCAGTGCAAGCTCGGCGCCCGCAAACACCAGCATACCTCCCATCACTGCAAAAGGAATGTTCCCGAGCAAATACGCCGCGCGATCTCCAAACAACACGCCGACCATCAACAAGGCAACTCCAATCATCAAGTTGGAGCCATATGAACGCGCTCCAAACCTTATATGTGCCGCCAATCCACCCGCTCCATGACATACCGGCATTCCACCAAAGCAAAAACACACTAAATTGGCCAAACCCATCGAGACAGCTAAGGCTTTGGGTGTGGATTTTTTCGATTCTTGAGGGCTGAAATAAGTACGAGTCAGGTCCGCCTGCGCCACTACTGCGTTGCCGATGGTCATGGGGGTTTGCGGCAGGACAAGCATCAACAAAATGGAGCCTAGATCTGCGGCTGCAGGCACTCCGTAGGGAAGCAGCTTGGGCAAGTGGAAAGAGACGGAAAGCTCGGCGATATTTTTCGCGCCACTCAAAAAAACCCCCAGCAAGGCTCCCATCGCAATGACCATCAAGGCAGCCGGAGCTTTACGGTTTTCCATCAACAACAGCAACAACACCA
>JBFFBT010000185.1:0-12091 GCA_041560255.1 Myxococcota bacterium
AGTCGTTCAATGCAAACGAAAAAAAAGCATTGCCTGATCCAAAAATACCATAATAATCCCTCACATCCAAGCCAAGCAAGATGTTCACCAACTCTTTCGATACGGTTGTATCACCCACCAGTATTCCGGTATCCAGAGCAGGCCAACCAATGACTCGAGATTCCTGAGCTTTCATTCTCAATCCCCTTTCCATAGCCAATTAATAAAATACATGCTTGACAAAACAATCACTCCATCCGGCCTGTAATTGATCAAGTATTGGCACGAGATCCCCTCTTTTTGAGCCCAAACCCATGCTCCGTTCATATTTGATACTTTTTAGTTGAGCAAAAATTATTATATCAGGTTGTACTTGAAAATACAATTAAAGAATCACTCAAGGTATGTACGTGTATCTATATGATAGAATTATATTTTTATTTGGTCTCGGTCGCGATGTTAATGTAAATATTACTTGAATTTTGTAAAAATATATTACATCATAATTAAATCATTTATTATTTTTTTTGAGGGAGAGGTGAAACATGATGTGCCGTTTACATGGTGGGATTTTGTCGGTTGCGATGGGAGTTTTTCTTTGGGCCTGCGGGGGTGCGGAACAAGTCGGGATTGATGCCGAACCTATCTTCGGGCAAACCGTACAGCATTTGGACTTGGAAAATTGTCCTTTGGATCATGTGTTTGATCTCGAGCACTTCATCGAGGTGGAGCCGGGGGTAACTTTGCATGTGATTGAGAAGTTTTCATTGCGCTCCATCCTGCGTTTTCCCCGCAGGGCCATCTTGATGCTGCCGGCTACTTTTGTCACCAACGAGTTTTACGATGCCGAAATCCCCGGCGACGACAGCTACAATGCCATGCTGCGCTTGGCCAAAGCCGGATTTTTTGCCTTTTCAGTAAGTTGGGAGGGTTACGGTCAAAGCAGCTATCCCGCAGACGGCCGCAGCGTTACCTTCGAGCGCACGCTTTCGCACATGGGCAAAGTAATCCGGTGGATTCGTACATCCAGATGGGCGCCGAAAGTGGATCTGATGGGCGCAAGCTTCGGCTCATCCCTGGCGATTACGTTGGGCGGAGTCGAAAGCTCGGTGCCACGTTCTCATATCGGACGGATCGTATTGACTTCGGTGGTTTACAAGCAATTTAGTCAGTTTGTACTGGACAACTTTTTCACCCCCGAGATGCAAGCGCTTTTAAGAAGTCTGCCGTATATCGAGACCGTGGCCGAAATGTATCTGTTGGTGATGACCGAAGCCGAACCCGAAGCGTTTTATTGGGCGGCAACCACTTTTCCCGGTGTGTACGCCACCGGACCTACGCTCGAAGGTCTCGATCTGCCCGTATCGAGCGCCGAGGCCGGACGCGCGCCGGCTCTACAGGCCTGGGGCACCCATGATCCGGTCAACACTGCCGAGGATGTGGCTTTGCTTCAACAGGAGTACGGCGGTCCGATCGAGTTGTTGGAGATCGAGGGAGGCGGGCATTCGCCTTTATTCGAGCCCGGAAGGGAGTTTTTCTGGGCGGGAGTTTTTGATTTTTTGCGCGTCGACGACTGCCATCGCTGTCCAACCCACGAAGATCTCGAGAGGTTGCGTAATGATACGCAGATGCAACACATGCTGATCCCGACCCTGGGTGGACCTACGGGCAAGAAACCAACCTCCATACCGCCTGTGGTGCCCAAGTTGCCGGATCACACTCCACTGCGTACGCTCGCCTGGTAAAACAACATCCGCCCCAGCACCTCGGAGATCGACAACGCGGCAAATGCCGCCGTCCACACCACCCGGTTCCACTCTCCAAGCCAACCTGTACACACCTGCACCAAAAACAAGATTCCGACGATCAACAATACCAGCCGCAACGTATACACAATGTCTTGCTTTTGCGTCACGCAATACCAGGCGGTCCGGGCAGCCTGGGGTCCCGAAGAAAGCCTCACAACCCAATATACCGTCGCAATAAGTTGCACAACCGCAAGCAACACCAATATCCAGGCAATCCACATTGCCGGACGTTCGGTGTTCATTGTGCCCTGACCAATCCAAACCTGCATCAACCCAACCGTCGAGCCCCCCAACAAGACCGTGGTCACGAAAAACGACACACCGGTCATCCATCCACGCCACGCCGGAACGGTCCGCAACCGGTATGCCATAATCATGCTTGTAAGCAGACCCAGCCCTAAAACCACACACAGCCACATCATCGACCATACCAGCCACCCACCCTTGCCGCCATCACTGTAATCACCCATGCCACGCAACCCGGTTATGGCCGAAAGCCCCAACATACCTGCCATATACAACGCAGCAAACAGTATTTCCCGGCTCAGCCAAGAGCTTTTGAGATTGCCCAAGGCCCTCCAGGCACGGAAGGGTGAGCCGAGATGAAAAAACGAGAAAATCAACCCAACACCCATCAACGACAACAGGACCAAAAAGGTCCATACCGGTCCATGCTCCAACCCGGCATCCACCGATGTCATATAACCCAGCTGGATCCACAAACCACCTATGGAGGTCTGAGAGAGCAAGGTAAATGCTACCAACGAGCCTTCTTTCATTTTTTACCGACCTCTTCGAGGTTTTCGATCTCGACACCCGCCTCCTCCACATCGGAGTCGCTCCAAACAGCCTGCCGGTGTGGAGTCAACAACCAGGATGGCGCCGTGAGATCTTTTTCGGGCAGAGGAAATACGAGCTGATCTTTACCGTAACGCGCCTCCAACGCATCCCGGTCGCCAAAATCGAGCGCCCGCAAGGGACAAGCGGCCACGCACGCAGGCGGGCGGTTTTGATCCAGCAAGTCGAAACAGAAGTTGCACTTGCTCATGCATCCGGCTTGCGCATCATACTGGGGCGCTCCATAAGGACAAGCCCAGCTGCAATATTTACATCCCATGCATTTGTCTTGATCGATCACCACCACGCCGTCATCCCGCGCCCGGTACGCTCCGGCCGGGCAGACTTCTTTGCAAATGGGTCTTTCGCAGTGGTTGCAGGCCAGCGATACATTGTATGCAAAGACGGACGATTCCCAGGCGGCGCCGCGTCTTTTCCACCCGCCGCCGGTAACCTCGTAAACCCGGCGCCAAAGGATGCCGACCTCCAAGTTGTTTTTGTCCTTACAGGCCGCTTGACAAGCCTTGCAACCCGAACAAGCAGAAGAATCAAAGTAAAAAGCGAGCCGCTTCACGATGCATCACTCCAACATCCGACCTGAGTCAATCTCCGTCTCAAAATCCGTCCTAAGCTTTTTCCACCTGCACCATGCAAGTATGTTGCGCAGACCCCAAAGCCAGCGGCGTCCAACGCTGGGACGTCAACACATTGATGCACCCCCTGCGGTCGATTGCATTTTCGTCCGGGCTCCACCAAGCGCCCTGGGGTACATCCACCACCCCCGGCATGATGCGTTTGGTCACCCGGCATGGCAACACCATCGTTCCCCGATCGTTGAACACCCGCACCAGATCTCCGTTTTTGATCCCTCTTTCAGAGGCATCAATGGGATTGACACACAACCGGTGGGGAAAGGCCTCTTCCAGCCAGTCGTTGTTGTCATGGGTGGAGTGTACCCTATGCAGAGTATGGTGACCTATCACTTGGAGAGGAAATTTTTCCGCCTCGGGGCCAAAGGGGCTCTCCCACTCCTGGATATATTTGGGCAATGCGGGAATATACTCATTGTGTAAATCAAACAACCGTTTTGAAAAGATTTCAATCCTACCAGAAGGTGTATCCAACGGATATTTATCGGGATCTTTTCTAAAATCCGCAAACGCCACCTGCGACTGCAAGGCAGGTTTCGTCCAGACGCCCGCGTTGGACGCAACCAGTTCCTCAAAAGAAGGCAAGTCGGGAAAACGCAGGCGGCGGTATTGATCCACGAGCCAACCCACCCATTCTTTTTCATCCCGCCCCTCAGTGTAGGCCTGGCCGAAACCCAGCCGATCGGCAATCAAGGCGCATATACGATAATCGCTTTTTGACTCGCCCAGCGGCTCGACCAGTTTCGGCATGAGAATCACTTCATCCCCATATTTCCAACCGTCCTCGAGCCCCCAGGTCTCAAACTGGGTACAAGCCGGCAACACAATATCGGCAAAGCGACCCGTGGGGGTCAAGAAGTTGTCCTGCACGACGATGGTTTCCACCAAGCTTTCATCTCGAAGCAATCCGGCGGTGCGGTTGATGTCGGCATGTTGGTTGATGAGCACGTTCGAAGCCACGGCATAAATCATCTTCACATTGCCATCGAGCCGGTCGACACCTACGAGCCCCTCTTGGGCGGTCATCTCTCGACCGCGTACGACTGCCTCCGTCCAAAGAAAAACCGGTATTTCCGCCTTGGTAGGGTTTTCACCCACCGGGAAAAGATTCCAAAAGGGTCCTGCATCGTACGCCTGCGCTCCCAAACCACTGGCCCACCCACCCGGGACACCCACATTACCGGTCAGTGCAGCCAGAACACATCCCGCCCGAACCACTTGCTCTCCATACGCCCGGCGTTGCATACCATAACCCTGGTACAAGACACCCGGCTTGCAGGTAGCGTATTCGCGTCCAATCCGTGCAATGGTCTGGGCCGGCACACCGGTAATCGGTTCCGCCCAAGCGGGCGATTTAGGCAGCCGATCCCTCACGCCCAAAATATAATCGCGATAACTCTCTTCCTGCTCGGCGCCGGGAGGCATCTGAGAGGCGTCGAAGCCCACACAATGGGTGCGCACGAAATCAGCATCGTGAAGATTCTCTGTAATCATGACGTACGCCATGGCGCTCATCATGGCCGTGTCGGTCCCGGGCCGGATGGGTATCCACTCGTCGGCCAGGCCGGCCGCCGACAAGCTGTGACGCGGATCGATGCAAACCGTTTTGGTCCCGTTTTTTCTGGCAAGCTTTACGAAATAGTCCGTGTTGGTGCCGTCTCTCATCTCGGCCGGGTTCCAGCCCCACATCAATATATACGCGGCGTTCTGCCAGTCCCGGCGGTGGTGGCCCGTCTTGAGGGTCCCGAAAACATAGGGAGTCGCCACATTGATGGCTGCCCAGCTATAACTGTTGTACACCCCCAGGCAGCCTCCAAAAAGATTCAGCAACCTGCGTGCGGTTTGGGAGCCGTTGAGCTGAGAGTACGAACCGGTACCGTAGGGCACCAAAAAGGCTGTATTTCCATATTGATTTTTAATTTTTTGCATCTGCTCGGCAACCCGATCGAGCGCTTCATTCCAACCAATCGTTGCAAACCTACCTTCACCCCGTTTTCCGATCCTCAAAAGGGGGCGGGTGAGCCTATCGGGATGATACTGCCTTCTGAGATAGGATCTGCCGCGCACACAGGCGCGAAGTTGAGGATTGGCCGCATCATCCGGCCGGTCATCCGACTCCAGGCGCACAATCACTCCATTTTCGACATGCGCCACCAACACACAGCGCCCACCGCAATTGTGCGCCGGACAACCGACCCTGACCTTTCTTTTCGAGACTACCGGAAAAGTTGCCGGCTGGTTTCTGATCTGCCTAGAATTTTTACCAAAACTTCTTCCGAACATGATATACTATCTTTCCAGTTATCGGTACCTTCTACAATCCTATAAGGTACTATGCATGATTTTTTTATCGTTTTTCAAGAGGTGAAAACATGATGAAGTATATGACAGGTTATGTGACAGGTAATGTGAGAATGATGGTTATTTCAACCATGCTGGCGTGTTGGTTTACGGCTTGCTCGGGCGATGACGACAAATATGTCCCTTGCAACACCAAAAATATCAACAAGGCTTTTTATTCCGGTATCATGACCGAGACATATTACTGGTACGATAAGGTCCCAGAAGTAAATCCGGAAGATTTCTCATCCCCCGCTGAAATTCTCGAAGCGGTAAAATACAAAGAGTTGGATCGATGGAGCTACATTACCACCAAGGCATCCCATACCAATCTTTTCAAAGAAGGCAAATACCTGGGTTTGGGGTTTGTCCGGGCATACGACGATAACGGCGGCTGTTTTATCAGCGCAGTGTACAAAGGCTCCCCCATCGATCAGCAGGGCATCGTACGTGGTGACAAAATTCTGGAGATCAACGGGAAAACCATCGAACAGATCGAGAGTGAAAACCTTTGGCCCACTATCAGCGGACCGGACGAAGAAGGCATCCAGGTTGCAATGAAAATCGAACACGCGGACCATTCTGTAGATGATTATACACTCGAAAAATCCTGGATCATCATCAACACGGTGCTGCATACACAAGTCATCGAACAAAACCAAAAGAAAATCGGATACCTGGTCTTTATGAGCTTTTTGGAAACCTCGTTCGCCGAGTTGGAAGCAGCCTTTGCAGATCTCAAAACCCAGGGCGTCGACGAGCTCATCCTGGATCTGAGATACAATGGAGGCGGCCTGTTGAGCGTGGCGACCAGGCTCGCGAGCTTGATATCCGGAGATATAACCCAAACCAAGACATTCATTGAGTTTATCCACAACGACAAGTACTCCCATAACAACCAATCCGTGCTGTTCGAAAACCCCGCAAGTGCGCTCGATCTCGATCACCTGGTGGTCATCACCGCACCGGGCACCTGCTCGGCTTCCGAATCGGTCATCAACAGTCTTAGACCCTTTATCGACGTGATCACGATTGGAGATACGACCTGTGGCAAGCCGGTGGGCATGTATGCCTATGAGCTGTGCGATTTGAGTGTCAGCGTGATCAACTTCGAAATCGTCAACAGCCAAAACATAGGAGGATACTTCAACGGTATTGCCGCAGACTGTGCTGCCGGAGATGGTTTGCATCTCGCCTTCGGAGATACCCAGGAAGATTCGCTACAGGAAGCGCTCTATGTTTTGGAAAACCAACAATGCTCGCCGCAAAGCTTCTGGTCTCAAAACAATCCACGACGTTTTACTCCCAGGCCCCTCGAAGGTTTCAGGCGTGAAGTGGGGGCATTTTAAATCTTCGAGACACTACTTCGTGCTTGGATGATTTTCTTCTAAACACTTCCGACTCATCAAGATCTACAAAAAAGACCTAGCGTAGGCTCTTGGTATTGACCCTGATGCCGGCCAGATCTATGGTATGGATCACCACAAGGGAGGTATCAATGTATAAGGGAATGAACCGACGGGATTTCCTCAAAGTCATAGGCAGCGGCACAGCCGTGATCTCGATGCCTGGAGCTCTCTCGGGATGCATGAGCCGCAGGACCGTCTTGGCAGGTGGGCCTACAGGCAACGGAGGCTACTTCGACCAATTCGGTCTCTCGCCCGAGCTGATTCGAAAAATCCTCTCCAAAGGGCTTTCCAGGGGAGGCGATTTTTCAGAAGTATTTGCACAAAATTGGGTCAACCACTGGGTCGGCATGGAGGACGAGCAGATCAACCGGGCTTACACCAACATCGATCTGGGAGTGGGCATCCGGGTGCTCAAAGGCGACGCCACCGGTTATGCCTACAGCGAGGATCTAAGCGAAAAAGCCCTCTTGGCCGCGGCCGACACGGCCGCCGCGGTGGCGGACAACCCATCCGACCTACAACCCAAAAGCTTTTCACCCAGCACGACCCCCAACCGCTACCACCTGGAAGTACCCTGGTTAAACGTTGAGATCGAAAGAAAATTACCCATCATCGACCGCGCCAACCAAGCTGTGCGGGCCAGGGATGCCAGCATCATAAAAGTAACCGTCAACCTGTCGGACGACACCAATCGTATTTTGGTGGCCAACTCGGAAGGTTTATGGATCGAAGACGATCAACCCATGGGTCTTTTGATGGTGATGTGTGTGGCTTCAAAAAACGGCAAAACCGAAGTCGGCTATCAAAGCCGCTCATCTCGGGATGGGATCGATTTCTTCACAGACGAAGCCATCGATGAGGTCGCTTGCCAGGCAGCCGATTACGCCACGATGTTGTTCGACGCGGTCGAAGCACCGATCGGCGAAATGCCGGTCGTTTTGGCTCCCGGAGTCACAGGCATCTTGCTGCATGAAGCCATGGGACATGGATTTGAAGCCGATTTCAACCGTAAAGGCACATCCATCTACGCGGATCGAATCGGAGAGCGCATTGCGCCCGAGTTCGTCACCGTATTGGACGATGGAACCAACCTGAGACTTCGGGGAAGCCTCAACATCGATGACGAAGGCACCATCGCCAAGCGCACCGTATTGGTGGAAAACGGCATTCTGCGCTCGTATATGCATGATCGCATCTCGGCCAGACACTACCAAACCGAAAGCACCGGTTCGGGACGCAGACAATCGTTCCGCTTTCCCCCCGTACCCAGAATGCGCAATACCTACATGCTCAACGGTCCCCATAAACCCGAAGAGATCATCCGGTCGGTGAAAAAAGGATTGTACGCCGAGGTGTTTTCAAACGGTCAAGTCGATATCGGAGCGGGCGATTTTACATTTTTCCTCAAACACGGCCGCTTGATCGAAAACGGCAAGCTGACCGCCGTAGTGAAGGACGCCAACTTAATCGGCAGCGGCCCTAAGGTGCTCGAAAACATCCACATGGTCGCAGACGATATGGAAATGTTTTCGGGTGGTGGAATGTGCGGCAAGGACGGACAGGCCGTACCGGTCGGGTTTGGACTTCCAACCACCAAAGTGGGAGCTATTTCGATCGGAGGGAGATCATCATGACGAAAGATCTGATCAAACAGGCCGAAAACATCGTTCGACAGGCCGAAAAACTCGGTGCCCAAGGCGTCCACGCCATGATACACCGAAGCCGGGAAAGCACCCTCGAATGGCGAGACGGTAAGCTCGATAGATTGCGTGAATCGACCAGCATGGGACTGACGGTATCGTTGCATGTCGACGGACGCTATTCGTCCAACTCGACCAGCGATTTGAGACCCCCTGCGGTGGAGAGGTTTTTGGAAGAGACCGTTGCGATGACCAAAGTGCTTGCCGAAGATCCACACCGTGTGCTGCCTCATCCGTCCCGCTATGAGAATCGTTACCAGGGGGATATGAAGATTTTCGACCCCAGCGCTCCTGTGGGACTCGACCCCGATCAACGCAAAACCCTGGTCAAGAGCATCGAGGAAGCGGCCCGTTCTTCCCAACATGCAGATAAAATCATCTCTGTGACCTGCGAGTGCAGCGACTCAGACTCCGAATCCGCTCTCGTGGTCTCGAACGGAATGCAAGGGACCAGCCGCTCGACTCATTTCGTGATCGGCGCACAAACCTCCGTAAAAGACAAAGGCGATCGCAAACCGGAGGGATACAGCTATGCCGTAACCCACATGAAAGATCGGCTTCCATCCGCAGACGTCATCGGATCGGATGCAACCCGCAGAGCGCTTTCGGATATGGGAGCGAAACCCATCAAAAGCGGCCGATACGCCTGCATCATTGAAAACCGGTTGATCCGCCGGATTCTGGGTGGTTTGTTTTACCCGCTCAGCGGCGGTATGATCCAGCAGAAACGTTCTTTCATGGCCGACAAGCTGGGCAAGCAGGTAACAAGCCCCCTCTTGAGTATCATAGACGATCCCCATCAACCGGAAGGACTCGGTTCGCGAACGTTTGACGACGAAGGCATGTCCACACAGAAAATGCCTATATTGGAAAATGGAGTGTTAAAAAACTTTTACCTCAACACCTATTACGCTTCGAAGTTGGAGATGGAGCCCACCACCGGCTCGGAGAGCAACCTGAGCTTTGCCGCCGGCAACCGCAACCTAGAGAAACTGCTTCAAAAAATGGACACCGGAATCTTGGTCACCGGATTTTCCGGTGG
Organism: Myxococcota bacterium; assembly: GCA_041560255.1. GTDB lineage: Bacteria > Myxococcota > B64-G9 > B64-G9 > B64-G9 > JBFFBT01. Next base: position 9,766 of record JBFFBT010000185.1, read on the forward strand.
CAACTCCAACTCGGCGACCGGCGATTTTTCCATCGGCATCAGCGGTCAATGGGTTGAAAACGGTAGGATCAAGCACCCGGTCTCGGAGATGAACTTGGCCGGCAACCACCTGGCATTCTGGAACCAAGTCGTCGAGCTGGGCAACGACATCTATCCTTACTCTTCTTGGCTCACTCCCTCGATACGCTTAGAAAACGTTCAATTTTCAGGAAAATAACCAATTATCCACCACCTCCAACCATCCAAATCCGACTCAGCTGAAGATATCCTCGATGTTGATGCTTTTTACCAATACGGTCGTAGGCAGATTTTCCATAAATGATGTCATTCGAGTCATAAACACACTCTCTTGACCCTCCTCTGGAAACCGAAGACCCAACACGACGAGATCGGCATCCATACTTTCTTGTTGAATGGTTTGTTGAATAGTGAGGTTTTCTGAAATTGGCGGCAGCACTTTGACCTCGGCTTGAATCCGGGCTTCTTCCAGCATTTGGCCAAGCTCCGTTTCGGCCTTGCGTACTTCCAAATCCGTAGCCACCACTTGAAGCAGACGGATGGTGCAACCTCTCCAAGCATCGGTTTGGCTCAAAAGATGGGCTATCAAAATCATAAGGTTACCGTTGTTCTCAAGCCCACCCCACCAAACATCGATCTGTCGATGCAAACCGAATCCCCGCTGCTCATCATATTTAATGAGCAACACACTTGTCTCGAGCTGATTGAAATCCCGCACCAAGGATGCAAACTCAACAGCATTGGTTTCGTTGTCGCTCCAACCGAACATAACCACATTGGCCTTGAGACCCGCCATCCCGTGGGCTTGGGATACAACCCGGGCGCCTTCGTAAAAGTCTTCCACCGCAACCACTTTACCGTATGCGGTTTGCGAGCTGCCCTCTAGAAAAATATCTAAACGGTGCTGGGCCTCTTTGACCAACCCTTTTTTTATTTTTTCATGCACATCCCCGGGCAGAAGCGTCATGACCGTAACCAACCCCTTCTCCTGTCCCAACCATCCGGAAAACGACAGCAAATGACTGTGATGTCCGGTGCCGGCCAAAAACACCATCACATTGGGCTTCCAGTTGCGAGGATGGGATGAGCTGATTCTAAGCTTCATCAAACAAAATCGAAGCGCCGCAAACCAAATTCCGCTGCGCAGATCTCCCCAGGTACCGCTGATATTACGTTTTTTCAACAATGCATACACCACACCGACCACCACCAATGCAGCGATGGTCGCAGTGGCATTGATCAAAAACATCACCCAGAAACACCCCAAGGCACCCAGCATGGAAACCATCCAGTGCACCCTGAACCGAGGCCGGTACGAGGGATTGCCGACCAACCTTTCCAACCCCGCCACCAGATTGGTAACGCCGTATGTGGTCAAGAAAAACATGGTGATCACCGGCGCGAGCATGTTCAAATCCAAGAGCAAAATACTCACTTCCGCAATGGCGAAAGTGATCAGCGTAGCCAACCTGGGCTCGTTGGCCGATCCTTGGCCCTTACCCAAAAACCGCGGCAACACACCATCCAAAGCCAAAGCCTGCATGGTGCGGGGTGCGGCCACCAGACTACCCAAGCCCGAAGACAAGGTCGCGGCCCAAATACCCGCATAGATTAAAAATCCAACACTGGCGATTTTTTCCATAATTAAAGTATCGGTGCGAAGTTGCTCCAGGGTCGCATTGGTTGCAAACCAAAACACCTGGGCAAGATATATGACAAAAGTAACCAACACCGAAAGCAACGTGCCACGAGGAATGTTTTTACGCGGTTCTTTAAGATCCCCGCTCATACTGAGACCCGCCATGATACCCGTAACAGCAGGGAAATAAACAGCAAAAACGGTCCAAAAGGTATGTCCCGACGTGTATTCGCCAAACAACTCCACCGCCGGTTTGGATTCTGTAGAACCGGTGAAAAACGAAATCATGGTCAGACCGAGCACCACCATGACAACATACTGGGCTTTTATCGCAACATCCGCACCCTTGTATGCCAGCACCATCAACCCCGCACACACCAATCCCGAGACGATCTTGGGAGGCAAACCCGGAAACAGCGACACCATCGACTCGGTGAAACCCATGATGTAGAGCGCCACCGACAAGGCCTGTGAAAAATACAGAGGGATACCGATACTTCCACCAATTTCCAAGCCCAACGAACGGGATATCAAGTAATAGGCGCCACCGGTCTTTACGTTCATGTTGGTGGCGATGGCCGAAAGTGACAACGAAGTGGCCATTGTGATGGAGTTGGCCAGCACCACCAGAAGGATTCCCCCCCAAAAGGTCATCAACTCCGAAATAGC
>JBFFBT010000186.1:0-12013 GCA_041560255.1 Myxococcota bacterium
CGACAGATATTATAAAATATCATGTAATATAACAATAAATTGGCGAACAAGAAAGTCTTGCGGGTAAAAGCTATCGCACCAAATCGACCGGCTGCTTGTAGATACGCTCGCAGTAGCTGCAGCGGACTGCGGGTTTGCTTTCTTCGCCTTCACGGGTGAAATGGGTGGTGACCTGCTCGATGTTCGTAATGCAGTTTGGATTGGGGCAACGCAGCATGCCTTTGAATTCTTTGGGGACTTGGATAGGTCTTTTTTCTACCACCCGACTGTTTTCGATGATGTTGATGGTGGCGAGCGGAGCGATGAGCCCCAACCGGTCGGTCACTGCGGCTGTGAGCATCAAGTTTTCAACCTTGACGATATCCTTACGCCCCAGCTTGGCGCTCGGAAAATTGATCCCTACGGTGAGAATACCTTCTTGTTTGACTCCCAAGATGTCGACAACTTTCAGCGCCATTGGGCTTGGGATGTGATCGATGACGGTTCCACGTTCGATGGCGTATACTTTATGTGGTCGAATCGTGCTCATGCGATTGCTCCCGTAACGAGACCCAACAAAGCTTGACGGGTCGGAATCCCGTTGTGGGCCTGGCGGAAATAGATGGCATTCGGGGTAGAGTCCAAATCCGGGTGCAGCTCGTTGACTCGGGGCAATGGATGCATGATACGGACCTGCTCGCCCACGGTTTTCAAGACATCTTTGTTGATCCGGTAACTGCCTGATATTCTTTCGTACTCCAAAAAATCCGCGAAGCGCTCTTTCTGGATGCGGGTCACATAGAGCACATCCAATGGACGCCCAATCGATTCGATGTCCAAAAGCTCTTCGTAGTTGGTACCTGCTTGGTTCAATTGCTCGAGCGTATATTCCGGCATGCGAAGCGATGGTGGAGAGATGAATACCAGATCAACGGAAAAATGCGATAGGGCGATCGCCAATGAGTGTACCGTGCGGCCGTATTTAAGATCGCCGAGCATCCCGATACGCAGCCCTTCGATCCGATCGAACTCTTCTTGGATGGTGACCAAGTCCAGAAAAGTCTGGCTCGGATGCTGGTTGGCACCATCGCCCGCGTTGATGACCGGTACGGTCGCGACCTCGGATGCCAGCCGAGCAGCTCCTTCGACATTATGGCGCATGGCAATCGCATCACAGTAGCCTGTCACGGTTGAAATGGTATCGGATAAGGATTCTCCTTTTTGTGCGGAGGAAACCTTCGGTTCCGCAAAGCCGATGATTCCTCCACCCATGCCGATCATGGCGGCTTCGAAGCTCAATCGAGTTCGGGTGGACGGCTCGAAAAATAGGGTCGCAAGGATTTTTCCATGTAGAAAATCCTTGTGCTTACCAGATTTTACCTCTAGAGACTTGTCGATAATGTACTGAATTTCTTCTTTTGGAAAATCACGTATCGATACTATCGAACGCCCATGCATGTCTACCAAAGATCACCTCCGTTTAAAGCCCGGCGGAGTATAAAGCCCTTGTTTTACGGGGGCAATGATTTTTTGCCCTTTGAGAAAGAAAAAATACAGTCATCGTTTACCTTAGGGTAGCGGTGACTCTTGAGATTTCGAGAACATGTCTGAGCAGGGTTTACAAGCAATCGATTTTTGGTTGCTTGTAAACCCGCGAGTTTCGCAGAAATCGAAAGAGTTGCCGCTACCCTAAGGTAAACGATGACAAAATACGGCCTATTCACTTCATTTCATTCCTGGTACCTAATCGGGTCCATCAGTCCAGCTTCCGCAAACCCCTTTTTTCTCAACCTGCAGCTTGGACACAATCCACAAGCGATACCGTTGTGATTCGGATCGTAACATGAATGGGTTTTGGCGTAGTCCACTCCTAGCTTCAATCCCATCTGGATGATCTTTGATTTGGTGAGGTGGATCAATGGAGTGTGTAGTTTGAATCGACGACCCTGGGTGCCGGCTCTCGTGGCCAGATTTGCCATGTTTTCAAAAGCTTGGATAAAGTCGGTCCGGCAATCCGGATATCCACTGAAATCCAATTCGTTGACTCCGATGAACAAGTCCACAATTCCCAGTGATTCGGCCCAAGCCAATCCAATGGATAAAAACACCGCATTGCGCGCAGGTACGTAGGTGATGGGTATGCTGGCGCCGGGATCTTCCTTGGGAACCTGGGCATGGCCGGTCAAGGCGCTGCCTCCCAGGATCGCCAAATCTACGTTGACGACTTTGTGTTCGATCACACCGAAACGTCTGGCTTGCCAGGCGGCCATGTCGAGCTCGGTTTGATGTCGTTGACCGTAGGAGAATGCCAAGCTGTAACATCTGTAGCCTTCGTTGCCGGCAATGGCCAGACAGGTCGTAGAGTCCAGCCCACCGCTTAGCAAAACCACTGCTTTTCGGTTGTTTGATTTTGTATCCATATTGGGATCGACCTTTCATGAATAAATCAGGGATAGCATACAAGACGAAAAATTGACATGTATGTAGAGGTAGCATAATGTAGCTTATGAGACAAGGGGGTATGCATGTTGAGCCTAAAGTGGATACTGCCCAGAAGGGAGCGCCGGGTTTCCCCTCGTGACGGCCGTAAGTTGCATGGCACCATAAAATATCGGGGAAACTATAAAAAAGTAACCATCTCGAGCTTGAATGAGAAGGGCGCGTATGTGATTGTCGATGATGTGCTTCATTTGGGGGATGGAGTGTGTTTGAGCATTCGGCTCCCCGGGGAAGGTGAAACCGTTATGGTGACGGGGGAGGTGAGGCGGGTTGGTCTGAGCTCGCGCATCCAGAATCGCCCGAGCGGATTTGGTTTGGCGTTCACCCGGTACTACACCCAAATGGGAAAGCATAGTATTGAGAGACATTTATCATCCTGATTCGAAACCGTACATCTGTAACCGTTCGCCCGGGGTAGCGGTAAATCTTTCGATTTCTGCGAAACTCGCGGGTTTACAAACAATCAAAAATCGATGGTTTGTAAAACCTGCTCAGACAAGTTCTCGAAACCTCAAGAGTCTCCGCTACCCCGGGCGAACGGTTACGTACATCTGACTTTCCAGGTATCTCGAGTGATAGCGTTCGATTTTTCGCGGGCATGTGGTGCGCGTTCGAGTGCCGAAAAAACCGACGCTCTTTCACATTAAGACTGTAGATCCGGATCGTTCGCAAGAAATTTATGATAGTGATATGGGTTTCGTTTTTTTGACAACCAATTAAGAACAGATCTATTCTAGGGTAATCGAGGAGATTGCGGCATGAGCAGGATAAAATCTTGGTCGAATGAACAGGGATTTGGTTACATCGAGCACCCGGAATACGGAGATTTGCTTTTTGATTTCGAAGCATGTGATTTCCATCCTGAAGTCGGTGACGAAGTGGAAGTGCTCGAGGTAGGCAAGCGGTATGACGGATCTTTCAAGGCTACGAAAGTCGTTTGTCCCACCAAGCCCCGAAGCAGCGACAAGCCCAAGCCGCCTCCTTTGCCTCGTTGATGCAAACCAAAGTAAAGCCGGTCTTTTTTCTTCCATGCCGAAATAAATTTTTACATTTACCTGGGATTGGAGTGATCGTTTTTACTTGTTCAATTCGTGACGAAAAAGCCGGTATTGATGTAGGTAACGGTAAGCGCCCTTGGGTGTAAAAAACAAAAAACTCATGCGACCGAATACCAAGACATCCCCGTCTCTGACTTGTACAGGCTCTCCTGGTGTCAATGTCCGGCCCCGTACTTTGGTTCCGTTGGTCGAGCCGCTGTCCAGCAGAAAATAGGACTCGGAATCGGGGTCGTATTGCAGGCATGCATGCCGGTTCGATACGGTGTTGTGCTCGATGACGAAATCCCGCTCCAGGCTTCTGCCGATGAAGGCTTTGTGTGGAAAGCTTGGATTGGGTTTTGGGTTGGGCAGCAAAGGGAGAAACTCGAGCGCTTGTTTTGTAAAGCGATCGATATCTGATTGCTTGAGGTCGGGCTCCACCAATCGGGTGTGGACCAGATCTTCCAATACGCCGGGTTTTTTCGAGTAAAAGAGAAATGGATGGGGAAACTGCTCCAAGAATTCGTCCAAGGATAAAGTTGCCGCCACCCTCATGAAGTTTTCGAATCGTTCCGCTAAGAGCTTCATGTCTGCCAAGATATGAGATCCGTCGGTTATTGTCCAGCTTTTTAGGAGCTTTACAATATCTGACAAACATCCTTGACCTGGATGCAGCATAGTGGCAAATTATGCTACCCGAAAGGACAGGCGAACATGCAGGTTATAAAAAATCGCATTCAAGCGCATGACCGAGCGCTTGGTTCCAACGAGAGGATCTGACAATGAAATCTGGCGGCCGTCTCGAAGCGGTGTTGAAAGCGGGTCACTTTGCTATCACGGGTGAGCTGGGACCTCCACGGGGCACGAACGTGGAGGCAGTAAAAAAGAAGGCCGGCCATCTCATCAACATGGTGGATGCAGTCAACATCACCGACAACCAGACCGCCGTCGTGAGGTTGTCGAGTTGGGCCACATCGTTGTTAATTATGCAGGAAGGGCTCGAGCCGAATTTTCAGATGGTTTGCCGGGATCGCAACCGGTTGGCCATGCAGGCTGATCTTTTGGGGGTCAGTGCTTTGGGGATACGCAATATGCTGTGTCTGTCGGGCGATCACCAGAAATTTGGTGATCATCCCAAAGCCAAGGGTGTATTTGACATCGATTCGGTTCAACTCATCCAAATGGTCAAGCGAATGCGCGACGAGGGCTTGTTCATGGGAGGAGAAGAGATCGATGGTCCCCCCCGTTTGTTTATCGGGGCTGCAGCCAATCCTTTTGGCGAACCTTTTGAATGGCGCGTGCACCGATTGGCCAAAAAGGTGGCGGCCGGAGCGGACTTCGTCCAGACCCAGTGTATTTACAACATGGATAGGTTCAGACAATGGATTTCGGTGGCCGACGATATGGGTTTGACCGAAAAAGTGTACATCTTGGCAGGCGTGACGCCTTTCAAGAGCCTGGGTATGGCGAAGTATATGAAACAGAACGTTCCTGGTATGGATGTCCCGGATCATCTCATCAAGCGCCTTGCGGGTGTGGAAAAGAAAAAGGTGGCCCAAGAAGGTATCAATATTGCGTGCGAGCAAATCGAGGAGTTCAAACAGATGAAGGGAGTGGCCGGAGTGCATTTGATGGCCATTGAGTGGGAACATAAAGTCCCTCAAATTGTCGAGCAGGCTGGTTTGTTGCCAAGACCCCAAGTGACACTGGATGCTTGAGGGAGGTACGATGGTTGATTTCGTCCGAGGTCCCATGGTGTGGATCGCATTTGGTGTTTTTTTTGTTGGGCTCGCCTGGCAGGGTTTTCGTTTTTTCAAGCTTACCCGAAAAAAGAGCCTGGTTCATACCCAGGTATGGCCGCAGGCCTCGTCCGGTAGGAAGAAAAAAACCCGATGGATAGAAGCATTCTCGGCATTTTTAGAGACGGCGGAAAAAAAGTACCGAGCTTCTGTGTTTGCCACTCATCCCATAATGATTGGGGTGACGGTGGTATTTCACGTCTGTCTTTTTGTAACCCCGATTTTTCTGCTGGCCCACAACAGTATGTTGGAAAATTCTATCGGTTTTGGATTGCCCAGCCTTCCTGAAGCACTGGGCGATTTTCTCACACTCTTGGTGCTGAGTTGCGGATTGTTTTTCCTCTTACGCAGGCTGTTTGTTCGAAGGGTCAGGGCCATTACGGGATGGAGCGACTGGGGTGCTTTTGGGTTGACGCTGGCGCCCTTTGTGTCCGGATTTCTTGCTTATCATCAATGGTTTGATTACCGAACCGTGTTGTTTGCCCACATTGTGCTCGGCGAGCTGATGTTGATATCGATTCCGTTTACCAAGCTGGGGCATATGATCTTTTTCTTTTTTTATCGTTTCTTCTTGGCCGGGGAATACAGCTTCGGCCAGGGCAGACGTATGTGGTGATTTTCGTGCTGCGTCGTATGAGGCAAGGGAGGCTGTGAATGTCTGATACCCGAACATGTGCTCCGGTCGATAAGCTCGAGATCAAACGGTTGTTGCGAGCCAGAAAATCCATGATGAAACTGTACCTGTCTCACTGTGTCCGTTGCAGCTTGTGTGCGGAGAGTTGCTTTCTTTTTATGACAAACGACCAGGATCCGAAGTACATGCCGTCGTATAAAGTGATTCAGTCGGTGGGTAAACTGTACAAAAAACGCGGTAACGTCGATAGGGTGTTTTTGGAGAAAATCAAGAAAATCGTTTGGAAAAACTGTGTGCTTTGCCGGCGTTGTTACTGTCCCATCGGTGTCGACATACCGGCCATGATTGCTTTTGCCCGGGGTGTATGCCGATCGCAGGGAGTGTATCCGGATTTTGACGAGCAGGGAGCGGCGGAAAGCTGGCTTTAGAAGGCTTGTGCCGGTACGGCAGCTCTGGTTGGATGAGGCCTACAAACGGTTTTTGGTGGTTGGGAGGAGAAATCATGATAGTTGGACAACGCAAACCCTTGGAAGAAGTCGTTGCGATGATCCGCGACTGCAAGCGGGTGTTGAATATCGGGTGTGGAGGATGTACCTCGATATGCTTGGCCGGAGGGCAAAAAGAGGTGGAGTTGCTCAACGCAGAGCTTCGAGCGTATTTATCCGATCACGGTCAGGACAACGAGATTCGTTCTTTTACCGTCGAACGCCAATGTAACGCTGATTTCTTTCATGAATTGGATGTGCTCAGATCTGAGTATGATGCCTTGTTGTCCATGGCTTGTGGAGCCGGGGTGCAGTTTGTTGCAGATCGCTATCCTGAATTACCGGTTTTCCCGGCATTGAACACGTCCTTTGTGGGGTTCGACAAGGATGTCGGGTGGTACGAAGAAAACTGTCGGACCTGTGGAGATTGTGTGCTCGGAGACACGGCCGGTGTATGCCCCGTAACCAGGTGTGCGAAAAGCCTGTTCAATGGTCCTTGTGGAGGGACCCGATTGGACGGGAGCTGTGAGGTTGACACCGCAACCCCCTGTGCTTGGTTTGAAATCCATAACCGGTTGAAACGGCAAAATCGTCTGGAGTTGATGATGAAGATTCGTCCGGCCAGAGAATGGGAAAACCAGACGCGCAGAATGTTAATCCAAGAGGCATATAAGGAAAGGTATTCCAAATAATGGGCGTAAAGCACAGCAGTTGGGTGATCCTGGCAGCCGGATTGGCGGGATGGTTTGCTCCGGCATGCGGATCCGAGGAAAATGTTTCGTCGTTGCGGGTACTCGATGCTTCCGTGGTATTGTTGGAGCTTCCCTCGGGGATGGGAAGAGCCGAGCGCCCTGCGGTGGAGTTCAAACACGGCTTGCATACCAAAGCTTTAGAACACCTGGGTTGCAAGACATGTCACGTAGTCGGCGACAAACAGATTGTTCGCGCCGAGTTGAACTGGCCAGAAGTCCCCAAAGACAGCCGGGATTGGATGGATGCCTATCATGCGTTTTGTCTGGGATGTCACCAGGAAAAAACCGAGGCATTACTGGCCGAGGCGCCGATCGATTGTGGGTTATGCCATATCAAACGCGGTGCGGGTCTCAGTGGTAGGGCCCCGATGCGCATGTCGGCTTCACTGCATGCCCGACATATCAAAGCAGAGAAGGATAGGTGTGAGTCTTGTCACCACTTTTATGACGAGAAGAGCAAAAAGCTCATGACCCAACCAGGCACCGAATCCAATTGCAGCCATTGTCACCATAAGGACCACCGCCAGGGCCGGGATATCATATCAAACGGAAAACAGCTCTCCTATCGAGAAGCGGCTCATTTGGGTTGCGTCAACTGTCATATTCGGCGCTCGAATGAAGGAAAAGAATCGGGTCCTTGGTTGTGTGATGGATGTCATGATCGGGACGAGCAAACCAAATTTGCCACTTTGGATCCGGTTCCTAGATTGCAACGTGATCAACCCGACTTGATATGGCTCGATGCTTCGACTTCGAAAATCAGCCCGGTACCGTTTGATCACAAATCACATGAAACCTTCACCGCGGCTTGCTCGGATTGTCACCACAATACCCTCGAGGCTTGCTCCACTTGTCACCCCACCAGAGGGGATAAGCGGGGTGAAGGTATTACCCTCGAGCAGGCATATCATCAGGTTCGATCGAGAATGAGCTGTGTGGGTTGTCATAACGAGCAATTGGAAAAGAGGGTATGTGCGGGTTGTCACGGTATGCTGAGCCGGGAGCCTGGAAGAGATGCGTGTAAAATATGCCACCCCTTGGCCGACGACTCGGGTAAAATGCAGGATGACCTCAAAAAGATCTTGGCGCCGCCCGCCTGGCCGGCATTGCCGAACCCGTCCGACGATTTTCCCGACAAGATCGGTATCGACAAGATCTCCGACCAATATGCCGCTGCAGACTTTCCCCATCGGCGTATCGTGCTTGCTTTGGATCGAATCGTGCGAGAAAACAAATTGGCCATGCGTTTCCATCTTGACAATGAGACCATGTGTGCCGGATGTCATCATCACAATCCAAAAGAAGCGCGGTTTTTAGCCTGTAGTGCTTGTCATAGTGAGAAATCGCACCCCGTCAAAGATTTGCCCAACTTGACGCAAGCCTATCACCGGCAGTGCATAGGTTGTCACCAAAGGATGGATCACCCTGCACAGGAGTGTGAGGACTGTCACAAGATAAAATCCAAAGAGGTGAGCCCATGAGTGTAACCAGACGGGGTTTCATAAAAGGAGCGGCGGTGGGTGTGTTGGCCTGTAGCGGCGCCAAAGCGGGGACTACAAAGCATTTTCCAGGTTATCCCGGACGAACCGGGTTGCTTCACGATACGACTCTATGTGTGGGTTGCAGATCCTGCGAGCAGGCATGTAACCAAGTCAACGAGCTGGATCCTCTGATGCCGCCGGCCGGAGATCATACGGTATTTTCAACCGAAAGAGCTGTAACTGAAAATTTGTACACCGTGGTGAATCGGTACCAGGAAAAACAGGGCAACCAGCCGGCGGTCTTTCGTAAACACCAATGTATGCACTGTAACGAGCCTTGTTGCGCTTCGGTTTGTTTTGTGAAAGCTTTTGAAAAAACCCCGGAAGGTCCGGTGTTGTACAAGCCCGAACTGTGCGTGGGCTGCAGGTATTGTGTGTTTGCCTGTCCGTATTATGCGTTGGCTTATGAGTATGATGATCCGCTAACCCCCAAGGTAGTACGTTGCACCATGTGTTATCCGCGTATCAAAAAGGGACTTCAACCCGCATGTGCGGATATCTGTCCCACTGGCGCTATCCTGTTCGGGAAACGCGTTGATCTTATCAAGATTGCCCGTGAAAGGATGAGGAAGTTTCCCCATCGTTATATCGATCATATATTTGGTGAGCACGAATATGGCGGGACGAGTTGGCTGACTCTGGCAGGAGTATCTTTCAAGAAATTGGGCATACCGGATGGTTTGACCCATGAACCGTTACCAAATCTTACAACCGGTTTTCTTTCCTTGGCGCCTCTGGTGGCGGCGATATTTCCTGGATTGCTGGCGGGGATCTATGCTTTTACCAAGCGGAAAGAGAAACTGAGCGAAACCGAAAGAAGAACATTATCGGCCGGTGAGCGCACCGAGGTAAAATCAAGCTCCCATAAACACGGCAACGTTGAAGGTGGCAAGGAGGACACGCCATGAATGAATTGGCGGGTGGTAAAGAACGATTGCTGTCTCCTTTCAATCTGTTGACGGGGGCCATATTGTTGTTCGGGGGGATAATCATTGCGATTCGGTTTGGTATCGGTCTGGCCTACTCCACCAACTTGTCACATCAGACTGCTTGGGGATTGTGGACCGGATTCAAGCTGGTGTTCGTTGCTTTGGCCGCCAGCGGATATACTCTTACAACCGCGGTTTATATTTTCGGCATGCATGAGTACCATCCCCTGGTACGCCCGGCGGTATTGAGCGGATTTTTGGGCTACACTTTATTTGTTTTGATCCTGCTGTTTGATTTGGGTAGGCCTTGGAGGATTTACTTTCCGTTTTTGGTTCAGCCGGGCGCTACCTCGGCATTGTTTGAAATCGCGTTGTGTGTGGCTCTGTATTACACGACCCAGTTTTTGGAGCTTACGCCGATAGGATTCGAATGGTTGGGTTGGAGACGTCTGAGAAAAATCATGCTTGGCGCAACCGTCGGGTTCACTGCGTTTGGACTGTTGTTGTCTATGTTGCACCAATCCACGCTGGGAGCTTTGTTTCTCACTGTACCTGATAAAGTGCATCCCTTATGGTATTCACCATACATACCATTACATTTTTTCCTCTCGAGCGCGGTGGGTGGGATTTCCATGACGGTGATCATCGCCTGGTTGTGTCACCGTATTTTTATCCACAAGATGGATCTGAGCCGAGAGAAACTAGATGCGTTGACCGTTGGATTGGGGAAAGGCGCAGCCATTGCATTGGCGATCTATTTTGCAGTGAAGGTTGTTGATGTAGCTCTTGCAAACAACTGGCATTATCTTTCAACCCTTGAGGGACTGTGGTATTTGGTGGAGATTTTGGGGTTTGTGTTGTTGCCGTGTCTCTTGTACTCGGTGGCCCACCGAGAAAGAAAACCAAAGCTTGTCCGCCTGACCGCTGTGTTGGCCGTGCTGGGTATCGTATTGAATCGGTTGAATATATCCATCATTGCCTTCAACTGGAAGCTGCCTGCCCAGGAACGCTACGTTCCCCATTGGATGGAGATCGTGGTGGTTGTGACGTTGGTCACACTCGGGGTTGTGGTATTTCGTTGGGTTGTCAAACGCATGCCGGTATTGCATGACCATCCGGATTTTAAAAGCTCCCACTGAGCTCTACGAGGGAGAGCGCTATGTTCCATGTGCTTCAAGATTTTACGGCATTTGTCAAAGAGTCGGGTTATCTGACTGCAGCCGTGCTATTGCTGGCATTCATCCCTTTTTGGTTGTATCTAACCGGTGATCGTTACCGAGGCAAGTAGGAAGTTTTCAACATGGAGGTACGACCGTTAGAACGAATGTTTTCCAAGGTTACCGGTGACTATGATCGGCTCAATCGGATACTGACCTGGGGGATGGACGATAGGTGGCGAAGGCTCGCCGCGCAGCAGTGCCTTCGGGAGCCGGTACGAAGAGTTATGGATTTATGCACCGGTACGGGTGATCTTGCACTGGCAATGGCCCGTCTCGCCGGAAAGAATGTTGAAATCTTTGGAGTAGATTTCTCAGAAAAAATGCTTGAAACCGCCCGGCGTAAAGCGTCAGGTATGGCGGAAAATATAAAGTTGAGCTTTATTCGCGCGGACGCCGCTCAACTCCCTTTTGAAAGCGGCACGTTTGATGCGGTGGGTATAGCTTTTGGGTTTCGGAACTTGACCTTCGAAAACCCACATTGCGGGCAACATCTCAGTGAATTGTCCCGGGTGGTGGCGCCGCATGGCCGTTTGGTCATCGTCGAGACCAGTCAACCCAGATCAAAGTGGTTACGTTTGGGGTATCATGCCTACCTGCGTTGTTTGGTAGGGCCTTTGGGGGGAGCTCTCTCGAGACAGCGGGGCGCGTATCGCTATCTGGCTCGTTCGGCTTGCGGTTTCTATCATCCCGAACAGATTTCAAAGATGCTCGATCAAGTGGGTTTCAAAATCGATTTTTACAAACCCTTAGCGGCTGGTGCGGCCGGCATTCATGTTGCGTGTAGGTGTTCTTTGTGATCGAGAGGGGTTGTAAGGGATTCCGCCAGGACAAATTTGCGCACCAGGGAGGTTAAGGTTTTTGGATCGAATGGTTTTTCCAACCTGATATTGGGTATTCTTGCGAGAAATTCCCTGGATCGATTGGTAAAGCTCCCGCCGGTCATGAATACAATTTTTTTCGATATGGTTGGGTATGTGCGCATCAACCACTCATACAAATCCATGCCTGAACATTGAGGCATCATGAGATCACATAATATGATATCGAACGATCGATCATTCTGAAGCGTTTTTTTTCCATCCATACCGGAATGCGCCAGAACCACATCATGTTCTTTTTCCAACATGCGCGCGATGGC
>JBFFBT010000187.1:0-11935 GCA_041560255.1 Myxococcota bacterium
AGGATCGGTCTTGGCTTCATTGAGGATGCTCTTTACGGCTTCGACAAATTCGTCTAGCGTCTCGATGGTTTCAGTCTCGGTGGGTTCGATCAACAAGGCCCCATGCACGACCAAGGGGAAATAAATCGTGGGTGGATGAAATCCGTAATCCAAAAGCCGCTTGGCCAAATCCAGGGTCGTAATGCCCAAAGCCTCGAGCTTTTCATCGGAAAACACAACCTCGTGCATCGACGGCCTGTCAAACGGCAGGTGTAAATCATCTTTGAGACCAGCTCGAATGTAATTCGCCGCCAAAACGGCCATTTGGGAAGCTTGTTTCAAACCCCGGCCTCCCATTTCACGGATGTAGGTATAGGCTCGAACCATTACCCCGAAATTGCCATAATACGATTTGACTCTACCGATGCTCTGCGGCCGATCTTCAACCAAGACATATCGATCATCCTGTTTCTCGATCAAAGGCACCGGCAAAAATGGCTCCAATTCGGCGCATACACCTACCGGACCCGATCCGGGTCCCCCACCGCCATGCGGAGTGGAGAAAGTCTTGTGCAAGTTAAACTGCAATACATCCACACCCATATCGCCCGGCCTGCAAACACCCATGATAGAGTTGAGATTGGCTCCGTCACAATAGACCAATCCACCGGCTTTGTGCACGATGTCGACAATCTCTCCAATACCGCTTTCAAACAAACCTAACGTATTGGGATTGGTGATCATGATCGCGGCGACCTGATCATCGACCGCCGCAGCCACTGTCTGAGGATTGATGATCCCATCGGAACCGCTTTCGATCTCGATGACCTTGTACCCTGAAAGCTTGGACGAAGCCGGGTTGGTGCCATGAGCCGAGTCCGGCACCAATATCTTTTTTCGCGGATTGCCCTTTGACTCGTGATACGCCTTGATAATCTTGATGCCGGTAAACTCTCCGTGGGCGCCTGCCGCGGGCTGCAACGTCACTCTGGCAAAACCTGATATTTCTTCCAGATATCGGCTCAACTCCCACATGAGCCGCAAAGCGCCCTGACATAGATCCTGGGGGGTATAGGGATGCAGGCGTGCAAAGCCCGGAAGCCGCGCTACGGTTTCGTTGATCCGAGGATTGTATTTCATGGTGCATGAGCCCAGAGGATACATTCCGGTGTCGACCCCGTGGTTCCAGGCGCTCAGTCGGGTATAGTGTCTCACCACGGTGGGCTCATCTTTTTGCGGCAGCCCGATCGGTTGGGATCGCAACAGGCTTTGGGGAAGCTTGGATTCGATCTCCTCCACTTTTCCGAAAGAGGCCGGCAGCGAATAGCCCTCTCTGCCCTCGTGGTTGTTCTCAAAAATCAACGACTCGGTATGCAACAATCCGCTGGTTCCTGAGGCGGTATTCATCTCATCCCTCCAAACCACTGGCAAACCGATCGACTTGCTCCGAGTTGTTGGTTTCTGTGACACATACCAACAAACAATCGGCAAGCTCCGGATAATACCGACCCAATGGTAATCCGCCCAGCACTCCCCGAGCTTTGAGCTTATCCAACGCCTGATCGACATCCTGATTCAACTTGACAACAAACTCATTGAAAAACGGAGCATCAAACCTCGGCTCGACGCCTTTGACCCGCCCGAGCCTCTTCCGAGTCTCTTGCGCGTTGGCGGCATTGATTCCGGCAAGCTTTTTGAAACCGCCTTCACCCATCAGGCTCAAATATATGGCTGCCGCCAGAGCGCACAATCCCTCGTTGGTGCAAATATTGGATGTGGCACGGGCTCTGCGGATATGCTGTTCCCGGGTCGACATGGTCAGGACGAACCCTCTTTTTCCATCCTGATCGGTGGTTTGACCCACCAACCTGCCCGGCATGTGCCAGGCGTTTTTCATGGATGTGGCAAACAAACCCAAACCAGGTCCGCCGAAATTCAACCCGGTGCCCAATCCCATCGCCTCCCCGGTGACGATGTCCGCGCCTATGACTCCAGGCGCTTCGAGCAACCCCAAAGACACGGGTTCGAGCACCACGGCTATCAACAAAGCGCCGGCCTGATGGGTCATCTCGATGATTTTCGGCAAATCTTCCAGACATCCAAAAAAGTTGGGTTGCTGAATTACCACCGCGGCCACATCATCGCTCAATGATCCAGCCAGCGCATCCAAGTCGGTCTGCCCGAATTCTCCGTAAGCCACCTGTTCGATGACCAGATCCGCGTCAGACAGATAGGTTGCACACACATCCCTCACCTCGGGATGCACGGTTCGAGGCAACAAACATCTGGGACGTTTCTTCTTGAGACGGCCCGCCATGAGCAATGCCTCTGCCGTGGCGGTGGCTCCATCATACATGGATGCATTGACCACTTCACAACCCGTCAACGCAGCCATGATAGATTGGTACTCGAAAATGGCCTGCAGGGTTCCCTGGCTGGCCTCGGGCTGGTACGGTGTATAGGCGGTGAAAAACTCACCCCGCAGCAGTAGCTGATCGACCGCCGCCGGTATATGGTGATGGTATGCGCCCGCACCAAGGAAAAGAGCCATGTTGTCGGCCGAACCCCGGTTGGCTTGGGCCATTTTCTGAAGCTCGATGATAAGTGTCGGTTCATCAAGGCCATCGGGCAAATTCAATGCACTCGAAAGCCGATATTCTGAAGGAATGGTGTTGAAAAGCTCATCAACATCACGGATTCCGATTGCTCCGAGCATACCTCGGATATCTTCTTTTGTATGGGGTATGTAGCGCACGATTTTACCTTAGCTATTAGCCGAAGAAATGTTTATTTCGACTCTTCCTTGATATAGGCCTCATAGGCCGCGGCATCCAAAAGTTGATCCAACTCGGAAAGGTCACTCATCTCGATCCGAACCATCCAACCCTCATCATAAGGATCCTCATTGATGGTCTCGGGTGCATCCACCAGAGGTTCGTTGACTTCGAGGATTTTACCTGAGAGCGGAGAGAAGATCTCACTAGATGCTTTTACCGATTCGACCGCACCAAAAGATTCGTCTCGATGCACTTCATCGCCTTCTTCCGGCAACTCAACATTGACGATATCTCCCAGCTCTTCTTGTGCGTAATCCGTAATTCCCAAGGTAGCCACGTTGCCTTCTACACGAATCCATTCGTGTTCCTCTGTATATTTTAGATCTGAAGGTATGTTCATCCACCCGCCCTCCATGCGTACCTAAACGTTGTAAGGCATAAACGTATCACTTTGTCAAGTATTGTCCTAACCCACTCATACCGTAACGGATCCTATTCGAATCGTCACGTCCGTCAAGGAAAAAGCGCTTCATAGAGCGGTAAAATTTTAAATTTTTCGTCCTTACCCCGAAATGGTCAACTTCAACCTTACCCGAAGCCTGAAATATTCCTCACTCACGGCAAAATTGAACAATCGACCTATGGCCGGGTGACGCGACAACCCGGCGACGACCTCCTGGGTCGTGGTCATGCGTAAATTTTGTAACTCACTATTTTCACGCAACAAATGCATAACAGCCTGAGGGAGATCGCCACCCACCAGCAATCCCATGTGGTTGGCGGAGTGCCCAACCGCATTGAAATATTTCTGGTAATCCGGTGGATTTGCCAGAGCAACACTATGACTTTGGATCACATCTTCGAGCTGTTTACGCTGTTTTCGATTTAAAGCTTTCATGATTTTTTTTGACCAATCTCCAAGATCCTCGACAACATCCTCCACCAAAGGACAGCTCGGAGAAAGCTTGATCACGCAAGCGGCAATCAGTTTCGCCAAGCCTTGCGGCCCCAGGCTGATCCCCAAAAAACTACCGTCCGAGATAAGTTTGACAGCCTTCCCGAGAGCGAAACGCTGTTCTTTCACCACCGTTCGCTTCACCAATCCTTCCCCTACGATCAATCCGGGCGGATTGGTGTTCTCGATTTCAACCAAATACGTGGGTTGGTTGGACCGATAGAGATCGAATGTATCAATCCCCAGATGGTTGGCTATGGCATGGCTCATGGTATGCAACGGATCGCCCGCCAAGGCCCGATTTCCCTTGCCGACCCCGTGCCGCTCGAGATTCGCGGGAAAGACCTTGCCCAAAGCCGGAACGACCACCTTTAAGATTTCCCGAATGATTCCTTTTTCATCCGGATGCACCAACAACGCTTCGATTTCATCGGACGAAAGTTTCTCCGTGCTGCGCTCCGGTACTTTGGATCGGTTTTCACCAAAGAAAAACTCTTCGTCAGGATTGCCGGCACGCAGTACGTGCAACACCGAACACACACACAACAACTTGTCGTACGCTCTTTGCTCTTCGAAAATCCGCCGCAACTCGTGGTAAGATTCCAACCGATAGGGCTCGGATTCTAGAAGCTTGCGGTGCTCGTCTATGGCATTGGCATAAAATACGCTGCTTTGACCATAGAGCTCGGCCAGCGCTTGGCGCGCCTCAACATGATCGGGTTGTATGGCCACCACGCGTTTGTATTCTAAAATGGCCTTTTCGTTGTTATTGAGCCGGCGCTTGTACAAATCACCCAGCTTGATGTGCAACGCGATGCCTTCCGTCTCTCGACCCATGGGTAAAAGCCGGGTGAAAGAGTGATAGGTCTCGACCAATTCCTGCCAGCGCTCCATGCGCTCATAGATACCACCCAGCTTCTGGATCACACTGGTGCGATCGGGCTCCAGCTTGAGCACCTCCAGGTAAGTCTCACCGGCTTTGTCCAAATCTTGCAGACCCTGCTCATAAATCTCCCCCAGAGTAACGAGAGTGTGTACTTTCAGTTTTTTGTCGGACTCGGTCCTAACGAGATCGAGCAGCACTTCAACAGCCTCGGGCCATTGTTCCCGTTCAATATAGATATCTCTCAAGCGGCTCTGCACCAGCCGATTGCCCGCATCGTTCTCCAGCGCCCTACCGAGATGCATCACGGCCAAATCCAAATCCGGCTTTTTTTCATGATATATGGTCCCCAAGCGTATATGCGTCTCGGCAAGAATTTTTTTGTCAGGCTTCTCTTGCTGTATTTGCACATTATATCGGATGCTCGCGTCCCAATCTTCGAGCTCGAACGTCAACTGCGCCATCGCCGCTTGGGCGGGTAGGTTGGAAGGTTGCAGCTTCAAAATCTTTTGAAAACATTCGACCGCCTCCGGATATTGTCCCGTGTCTTTACGCAACAACTCTCCGAGCTTCAAGCAGTTTGTCACCAAGCCCGCTTCATCCTGGGTGGTTGCGATCCTTTTTCGGTACAATGCAGCCAATTGTTGTTCATCGGATTGCGCCAGCAGTCTTTCCAAGCGCTCGAAGGCTTTAGCATGCAATGGGTTTTTATCCAAAATCGATTGCAGGCATGCAATGGCTTTGGATTGATCATGAAAACTCTCCATATAAACATCCGAGGCTTGAAGCAATATGGAAACGGCTTGGTCGGGATCACGGGTTATCCGGCCTTCCTGCTCCAGGAAAGCGATCATCTGCTGGTGATCTCCTTTGTCCTGACAGATCTTCTTCAACGCCTTGATCGCCGGAAGATGATCGGGCTTCAACCGCAAAACTTCTCGATAGTAATGTTCCCCGACTTCCGGCTCACCCAGATGTGTCTGGGCCAAATCAGCCACCCGCAAACAAAGATCGACCGCCTCATCCAGATTACGCACCTGCTCGAGCTCGCGCTCATACAAACGATGCAATCCACTCCAAGTGCCGTACTTTTGATAGAGCATCTCGAGGGAGCGAACGGCTTGCGAATTAAACGGATCCAAGCTCAATATTTTAAGTTGATTCAAACCCGCGTTTTGGGGGGGCTGCACGCGGTTTTCTTTGAGATCGGCTATTTGAGACTGCAAAGCCAGTTGCAGTTTCGCATCCGCGGTAACGTTGGCGCAGGCCTCATACACACGCAGCACAGCAGCGTAGTCCCGCCGGCTGAGATAAATTCGTTCCAACACCTCGAGGCTGGCAAGGTTGTTGGGCTGCATGAGGAGGATCTTCTCATGGCATTCGGCCGCTCTGGCTAAATCATTCAGTCGACCCGCATAGACCTCCGCCATGCGCGACATGAGACTGATCTGTTCGGTCTCGTCATGTACGCGCTTGATCTCTCGGTCATACAGCAGCAACAAGTCCGACCAGTTCTGGGTTTGTAAATACAATCGTTCCAAAAACTCTATCGAAGGCATATGTTCGGGGCTGAATCGCAAAATGTTATGCAATACGTCGATGGCCTTGTCATGTTGGTTGAGGTTGTTGCACCATATTTCGGCAGACTGAAACAGGGTGAGCGCTCTTTGCCCGGGGTCTTCCAAATATTGAGCTTGTTTGGTATAAATCTCTATCAGGCCGGACCAATCACGTTGGTTCGTATAAATACGGATCAAGGCCTTGATGGCTGGAAAGTCGGCTTCTTGCAGCGTCAATACCTCCCGGTAGGTTTCGATTGCTTTGTCCTCTTGCACTAATTTTTCTTCATACAGTTCACCTATCTTGTACAGTAAAGCGACTTTTTGATCCAAATTCGTAGTGACTTCAATCTCTTGGCGATACATGTCAATCAGCTCTTCCCAACATCCTTTGACAAAATATATTCTTCCCAGGCTCTGCAATGCGGGTAGATAGTTCGGAGCCATCGCCAAGACTTCTTTGTAGGTCAGGATGGCGGTTTCTTTATCATTGAGCTTTTCTTCGTAAATCTCGCCATTGCGATGCAGCAGAGAAACCGTCTGCCTCATATCATTGACCAATTGTGATTCGAGATGATTGATCTTGATCATGTCCTCCCAGCGATCGGCTTTGGAAAAAAGCTTACCAAGGGTCCGGATGGCAGGCAGATGATTGGGCGATAACTCCAACAGACGTTTGTATGTCCTGATGGCTTTGTCTATATCTCCCAGTTTCTCCTCCCAGATGTTGCCGACTTTGTCCAAAATAAAGATGGACTGCTCTACATCCTGGCACCACTCCAATTCCTTTTCGTACATATTAATAAGAGATTCCCATCGGTTGTATTTTATATACAATCTTCCAAGCGACTTGAGCGCCGGTAAAAATCCTGGGCTTTGAGCGATACACTCCTCAAGTTTGGTTATGGCCTCTTCGTCCCGCTCAAGCCTTTCCTCGAGTATTTCAGCCAATTTATAAAGGCGGGTTGTCCGAGCCTTGGGATCCGAGGTGGTCTGCAGCTCGATTTCATACATGCGCACGAGATTTTCCCATTGACCCTTACGGTAGAAAAGCTTGCCGAGGGATTGGAGCGCAGGCAGGTATGAGGGGTTGAGCTCGATCACGTTGTGGTAATGCTCGATGGCCTTGTCTTCGTCAAAAAGCCGCTCCTCCCAGATGTTGCCCAATTTGAAATACAAAGAAACCAACTCCTGCCGGTCGGTGATGTGCTCGATCTGCTTTTGGTACACAGCCACCAGATCCTGCCAGCGCATGAATCCTTCGTAAATGTTGGCCATTTCTGCAAGCACCATGTGGTTATCCGGCGCAAGCTGCACGGCCTTTTTCAGGCATTCGAGCGCGCGTTCTTCGTCCCCGACTTGATCCCGGTACAACCTGGCGGCCTGGTAATACATCCAAGCTCCAGCCGAGGGATCCGACTCATTGCGGGCCTGACCCACCAACACATCCAACATGCGCTCATAATTACCCTCGGTTTCGTATATGAGCTTGAGGGCCTGGCATGCTTCGAAATTGTTCGCATCCATATCGAGCACGCGCTGGTACATTTTCTCCGCGGTGGCGCTGTCTTTCGCATATACCTGAGCGATTTTGGCGCAACTCATCAACAGCTGGCCCGCCACGATAGGATCTTCGACCAAAGACGCAAGTCTTTCCCGAACCTCGATAGCTTTCTTCCAATCCCCATAAGAGATATAGACTTTTTCCAATTGTTTGATGAGCTCCGGGCTCGAAGGGGCCAACGCTGCGGCTTTTTCATACATGCTGCGAGCTTCATCCGAGCGATCCAGCTTCTCCTCGAGCATTCTTCCACGCTGCTGGATCAATGAGGCTCGGCGATACGGATCGACCGTGGCGTGAATCTCCGAGTCCAACACCATGACCGCGGTTTTCCAGTTTCCCATCTGAGACGCCAAACGTCTGGCTGCTCGTATATTGGGGAGCAACCCAGGCTGAAGCTGAAACGCTTTCTTGTAGTAGCCCCAAGCATTATGCGGTTGGGCGAGCTTCTCTTCGAAAATCTTGCCGGATTCGTAATACAAATGCGCAGCTTCGGGCACTTCCCCTATGGCTGCGATTTCGCTTTCGTATTCGGCCACCAGCGCCTGCCAATAGTGGGTTTGGCTCGGGTCGAACGGTGCCGGTTGGCTGCCCGTCTCTCCTGGTTCGGGTAGAGGTGTGCTCTGATCTTCCTGCAGAATCCGCACCTGGGGAGGAGGGCGCCCCCCTGGCGCTTCCTGCTCTTGATCTTGCTCGAACGCACCTGCGGCAGCGGGATTTGAAAAATCTTCTAAAGGAAAATCGGTCTCCGTGATGTCTATTTCCAATTCTTCATCGCCGGCGACCTGCCGGTTCTCGACCGGGTTGGAGGTATGCGGGATATGCTCCTCTTTTGGGTTATCCTTATCTTTACGCTTGCCCATAAATGGTGCCCTCCGGGTAGGGGTAACGGTCCGGAACCAAACCAACCAGGATAACTTGAACCATTATTGTTTATCATAAGTTAGCAACAACCTTCAAGGCCAATCAATGCAGAAAGTTTCCTCGGGACTCCGGCGGTGGAGAGTCCTCGATGTCAAGCTCATCTTCAAGCGCTTGAAGATTTCGTTCTTTCACAATCCGTTTTCGCACATAGGCCGAAATCAACACCAAAGCACCCAAAAACCAAAGCACGGCGCTTCCAGTAACTACCGGGATCCATGTATATCGAATCCTCAAATCATGCAGCCAATCCGCTTCAATGGAGTCTATATCTCGATTGTACGCCATCTCCAGCGCCAAAAAAAACGACCAGTCCTGCGACAAGAGCTTGACCAAACGCGAAAAGGGCACAACACCCATTTCTCCCAACAAATACCCTACAAAATCAATACTCTGCGCATAGGCAAGCTCAACATCCGATTGCTTGCTTGGAAACTGCCTCTCCAGATCCTTCAAAGAAAACAATCGATTCGAAATCACCCCGGAGGCCAACACCCCGGCCCTTTGTAGAGACCATTCTCCGGATTGATAGATGGCAAATCCTTCCTTGAACCAGCGGGGCAGCCACTTGAAGCCCACGGCATGATCCAACAGAAGATGTGAAAGCTCGTGCAAAAACAGCGTATCATCTCCCACCATTGAGGAAAAGTGTCCATAACTACGCAGTATCATGAGGTTATTTCTAGAAAACGCCAATCCTGCCGCCCATTCCGGCACATCAATACCCTTCGGTATCCATCGCCGTACAACATCCGGGCTGGAAGCCAACACGACCTGAATGACGAAATCTTGATGCCCACCCACAGCTGCAAGCAACTTCGCGCGATCCCGTTCCGCTCTATCCGCCAACCTCTCAGCCAATTCCTCCTGGTGCTCATCATAATACAGCACGAAATGCCGCGTATTTTTCACCTTCAGGTTCGGCTCACCCGCCATAAGCATGTTCGGCATGCAAACCATCAACATAAAAAAGGCCCGCCCTAACATCAATCTACATCCATCTTCTAACGGGTCGAGCCAAACTTGATTCTCGTCGATTGGTATTCTACATCACTTGGATCTCTCACTTCGACTCAGCTTCTTTCTGAGTGGCAGACTCATTCGGGGTCTGTGTCCTCTCCATAGAATTTCTCGAGGCAGCCTCGGGTTTCTTGAGAACTTTGAGGTTATCCTCGATTTGGTACCTGCGACTGTGGTTTTCCGCTTCTTTGCGCACTCCCAGAAGCTTTGCATGGTTGTCGATGGCCGCATGCAACCGAGAGGCCAAGTTGAGACGCATGCGTTCGAGTCTTTCGGTTTCTTCCCTAAGATCTTCCACTTCCTTGTCCCGATCCAAACTGAGAAGATTGGCATGGGCTTCCAGCGCTTCCTGAATGATTGCGTGCAATCGTGCGCGGCGGTGCTTGAGCTCTTCGATGCTCAAAAACAGCGACTCGGATTTCTCTTCTTCTACTTCGGCAAGCAATTTTCGATGGGCCTCTATGATCCCCACCAAGTTGGAATGGAACTGATTTCGCTGCCGTTTGGTCTCATTGATGTCTTCAATGATTTTAACCAGGCGGTCGTTGGCGGCATGGATGATTTTTTCAGCCTGCAATTCGGCCCGTGACAAAATCACTTCGGCTTCTTTCTGGGCGCTCTCCTTGATATCATCGGTAATCTTTTGTGCCGTGATCATGGTCTCTTTCAAGGCACGTTCTCGTTCGCGGTACTCTCCGACGATTCGGCTGTTGTGCGCCAGCTCTTCTTTCAATTGGTGGTTTTCTTTAAGCAACACCTCGATTTCCTGGCTCACCAGGTAAAGAAACGAATCGACTTCGTGTGAATCCAGCCCACGAAAGCTTCGCCCGAACTGCTGTTGCCGGATATCAATAGGTGTAATTTTCATCTCACACCTCCCGCTTCGAGTCTCGTTATATTTCCGTTATGACGTGCTTTTTCGAACGGCCGCCATATCCCGGCACGCTCGAGCATGCAGGTCGTCTCAACCAAGGGCAACCCAACGACATTGGTATACGAACCTTCAATCCACTCGACCAAGATCGCTCCCTTGCCCTGCACGGCATATGCGCCGGCTTTGTCCATGGGTTCGGCAGTCTGCACATATCTTTGGATAACCTCATCCGATATCTTTCGAAAACGAACCTTGGTTTGTGAAAGAAATCGCGACACACCACAATCCGGCGCCTTCATCAATACCACCGCGGTAAGCACCCGGTGGACCCTGCCCGACAGCATGCGAAGCATATGTACGGCATGATCTTTATCTCTTGGTTTTCCAAGGATTTTATCATCCAACACCACGGTCGTGTCCGCAGCCAATACGTACCTTTCGGCCTGGGCTTTCTGCGATACGCCCTGAGCTTTCATCAACGCCACCCGCATGGTGTAATCATCGGGTCGTTCGCCCAGCATGACGCTTTCGTCCACATCAGAGGCCCATATCTCAAACGGTACTCCGGCCTGTTGGAGCAACTCGCGCCTGCGCGGAGAGCGGGACGCCAAAATCAACTTTTGGATATTTGTAGAAATCTGCTCAATTCCTCCGGTCAAATCGTAGGTCAGCTGCCTGTGAAGGTCAAGAAAACCCTCTAGATCGAGTCTATTTTCTTTTTAGCGCTTCCTCTACCACCGATTCCGATCCAATCCGATTTAACCCCATATATCGGACGCAGCCTGACAAGACTTGACATCCATACATAAATTCAATACCAACTTAGGATGGAAATCGAAATACCCAAAGGCAAAATTCCCCGCCAAATAGGATTCATCATCGGCAATGAAGCCTGCGAACGTTTCTCGTTCTACGGCATGCGCAACATCCTGACGCAGTTTTTAGTATCCTCCTCGATACTCGGCATCGCCGTACAAACCGATCGCGAGATGGCCGCCAAAGATCTGTTTCATATCTTCGTCATGGGAGTGTATTTTTTCCCCTTGTTGGGCGGTTGGCTGTCCGACCGACTCTGGGGGAAATACAAAACCATCCTATGGTTGTCTTTGGTCTACTGCCTGGGGAACGCCTGCCTGGCGGCTTTCGTGGATCACAAGATCGGATTTTACATCGGCTTGTTCCTCATATCGTTGGGATCGGGCGGCATAAAACCCTGCGTATCCGCCTTTGTGGGTGAACAGTTCGACCAAACCAACAAACATCATGCAAAATTAGTGTTTGACGCGTTTTATTGGATCATCAACTTTGGATCCTTCTTCGCGTCCCTTTTCATTCCTTTGGCCCTCCAGGTGATGGGTCCCCGGGTGGCATTCGGCATCCCGGGAGCATTGATGTTCATCGCCACT
>JBFFBT010000188.1:0-11933 GCA_041560255.1 Myxococcota bacterium
GATTGAGCCGGGATTTAACTTTTTGTGGCTTTTGGAAACAATGTCATTCTGGCATGCTTTAAGCCAGAATCTATAATTTTAACAATGGATCCTGGATAGAATCTATCCAGGATGACGGCATTTTATGCAACTGGCGAGTTATGTATAAAAATCCCGTTACTCGAAACTTTGAAAACTATAATCTATTGTATTTATTAAACATTACTCTCGATCTCCATAGCAAAACGATAGTTTTGCAACACAGACCAGATCAATTCGATCAGGACCAAAGAGTATCTCCATCATAATCGCCATCTACTCCGTTTAACGTGTTGTGACTGATATCCAACTCGATACATTCGGGCGTACACCAATTTTTTTTGTCGAGCTCGGTTTTTTCATCGCTGGTTGGATGGTTGGTTTTTTCTTTCATAACAGCCCCTCCTAATGGTTTTTGGGGGTTCACTGATTGTTTTGATGCGCTATCGATCATAACAGCTTTTTTGAAGAAAACAACCTATTGCGACACTTCGTAAAAACGAGCCTGCCCGAATATAATCCCGCGCAGAGAAGCACCCGCCATTTTCCTTGAAATACAACAAACATCTGCGCAATGCAACCATATCGATATACTTGGCGGCAAAATCCGATATTGAAATTCTTTCGATCATATCGCGTAATTGCAGATAATCTTTATGTATTCGACTGCTGCTGTCGATTGCTTGTAAGCCACGTGTTTTTCGATACAGAATCTCCTCGGGCAATTTGTCCCTCATCGCGCGCCGCACAAGTGCGCGATCCCAACCATCCTGAAAAAACTGATGTATGGGCACACCCAGGCAAAACTCGACCACCCTCAGATCCCGGGTAGGATCACGTTGCTCCAATCCCATCCAAGCGTACAAGTCACCAACCTTTACGGTTGATCGATCCGATTTTGGATCGATCAACAACAATCTATTATGACGAGACTTGAAACATGATCGCAAATAGGCAGGGCTTCGAAAATTTCTTTTTTGCAGACTACGTTTTATCCTCTTTTCAAACATCCGATCAATCGGGATCTCTTGATTGATTATCCGAATACGGCGATTGAATTTCAGCGCGCTCAAAAAGCGTTTTTGCAACGAAGCAACCAACGGACCCAACAGCAACCGAAGTCCGACCTTCGCAACACTCAAGTCGTAGTGGTCACACCAATTGCCGATTTCCCTGAAAAATGTTTTCCATCTACCCAGAAAAAAAAGTTGGTACAGTCTTTCCTGACCACTGTATGAGATCGTGCCATTGCCAGCGCTCCCGGAAAGCATAACTCCGATATTATTTTCGGCGGCGCGCCGCATGCCCTCCATAATCCACCACATATTTCCCATGTTCAATTGCAAAGCATTTGCATCCAGCACGTCTACATTCGTATTGATGACGTCCTGCAAAGACAACGAAGTATCTCGCACCCAATCCACCCTGACATTATCGAGATCGCTCACCATAAACTCGACCCATTCACTCTCATCAGAGACGCGAACATCCGAAGAAGTCGGATAGTTGCCGGGCGTGTAATGAAACGCCGTCAACTCACCGGCATTGTTTTTGAGCTGGTTGGATGCTTCGGCGGCCACCGCGCTCGAATCGAGTCCGGCGCTTAGGAAAATTCCTATCGGCTTGATGCTACGCAACCTGCATCGGACCGCCTCGGTAAAAATTTCTTTAAAATGTTCGATATAATCGTCATCACATGCATACACAACCGGCTTGATTGTATTCGGATCCCAGTACTGACAAGTAACCGATCGCAGCGAGCTTCCATCCAGCCACATCCAATGCCCCGGAGAAAGCCTGCAAATTTTCGAGTAGATGGTCCGCACAGATCCGAATGGATCGACTCGATAGAACATACATCCCAATAGCTCTTCATCCAGGGTTGTATCAACATCAGGAGACGACAAGATCGCCCGAATGGACGAAGCGAACGAAAATGTCTTTCCATTGAGCGTGTAATAAACCGAAGTATGCCCAAACTGATCCCGGGCTAAAAACAATCCCCTATCAACTGTATCCCAAACTGCAAAACTCCAATCACCCATCAAGCGCCGGCAACAGTCTTTTCCCCAAACCCGGTAGGAGGCCAACATCACGTCGCTATCCGGTATGGTTTTCCAGCGATCTTCGGATATTTCCAAGCGTTTCAACAGCTCGGATCGATTATCGATACGCCCCTGTGATGTGATGATATAGCGTCCACACGAGCTCACCTTGGGCAACGACTCGTACCTGGATTCGGGAGTGACCACCAATTTGAAATGCGACAATCCCACCTGGCCGCCGTTCCATGATGAAATACCGTCGGGCCCCCAAAACAACATGCCGGTATTCATTCTATGAAGATGATCCTTGGAAACCTGATCATCTCTGCGGCAGACTATTCCACAAAATCCACTCATGACACCCGGTCTTTCCTCATTATTATTTCGTCATGAATCGATCAGCCGATTATCCCCGTCGATATAGCCGAATCGTACCATGACTTCGCGGTGCTCTGTTATGATTCTATGTACTTGCCGGCGGGACAACAATTCCCGCCATCTTCCGACGCGACCCTGATTGAAAAAGTTCACTCCGACTTGTCTGTTTTCGATAAATCCCATTTTTGACTCAAGTTTCTTTAACCGGTTGAAATCACATAAATTCACAGCACGATTCACGTCATTCGACTCGCAATCGATTCCGGCAAATCTGGCAGCCTGCAAAAATGACTGTTTAGGTCGACTTTGCATGTCTTCATATTTCATGACATGCACTCTCAAACCGGATGTATCCACCCAACTTACAACATGCTGGCTCCAGGAGCGAATGATTTGTACCGGATGCCGCATGGGCCGATCATAGGCCATACCCATATCCGATCGATCGTCACACAATCTTTCCACCGATCTCTCAATGGAAATCGAAAAGAAATCCGCAACCGAAACAACGACATCCAATGGATTGCGAATGATGTATATCACTCCGCGGGTCACGTCCGGCGCAACCAACGGTTTTTGCCTATCGTCATCGAAAAAAAAATGCGCATCATGGATTTTCAGCATCAGGGGTTTCTGGTTTTGAGAATTACAATACCATTCGTGCAATTTCGGTCTCAGCCGACACGATTCTTTCAAAGTAAGATCGGCCAGATCCAAACCCAATGCCCGCTCAAACAAAGCCTGCGAATAACAAGCAGGTATGTCGCCAATCCGATTGATGTCCCCGTCGTTTATCTGTCGGGTGAGAAACAGAAAGAACAATCGACACCAAGTGTTGCCCGATTTGGGATAAGAGGCCAGCCATACAATCCCACTCATGACTCAAAATCCTCGGCCATACGCGATACTACTTCATCCAAGCTATTTCCTCCAGACGGACGATTGACGAACGATACAGACACGCTGTTTGCCAATCTGGTGATACCCATAAAATGCGGCACCTGTACACCCAACCCTTCAACATACTGCCTCCGGAAGGTCTGATTACGTATGGCAACCACTTTCATGATCCCATCAATGGGTTGCAACTCTACTTTTTGCCCCACAACTCGCTTCAAGATAAAGATTTTTTTTATTACTACCGGTTCGTTGCTCCCGTTTCTCTCGATGGGTATATAATATTTTTCCAATTCAGGTCGTACCCGCACAAGTCCATCAGTAGGCAGCCTGTGATCCATCAATACATCCCGCCATAGCTTGATGTGCGTCAGACCCGGCATCACTTTCGGTAATCCCAGCACGTCAAAATCCACGATACATATATCGTCGGCATACAAATCAAACCCTCGATCCATCAAACCATACGCAGTGGTTGATTTTCCTATGCCGGATACACCGCATAACAAAAATCCCCAATTACCTTTTCGGACACACGTAGCATGTAGGGGCAACATCTTTCGCTGGAGCAACAAAGCGCCAAACACCGATCCCAAAAGAAACAAGCGGATCTCACTCTCGTCGGCGCCACAGGCCGGTTCGATGCAAATCCGTCGGCCGTCTGTTACCCAGTATTTACCGATATTTTCCAGATGAAACAGAAACTCTCCGTCCTTAGCGTCATAACATATCCCGGATTTCAAAGGACGCTCGAGCTTATCTGGAACACGACCAAACCCAATCGTTACATCGGGATTTCCTAAAGCATGTCCAACCGGACACAACTCCGGACAAGAAATCTGCGATACCACATGCAAGCCATATACATTGTAAGAATAATCGTTCGGCAACCCGCCCCCTGCATAAAATAGACCAGCACTCGATTGAAGCGAAATATATCATAGTCATTTGGCACATGCATGCGTTTTCACGCTCGATCGAAAAGAAAAATATCGTCGTTTTCTGCGTTGATTTTCTTTTCTTGGACTGTAATGAAAATAAACAGTAATGAAAATAAATATTGCGTAACCAAGTTAATAACTCTACAATGTATCTCACTTCAATACATTTGGCAGCGTTTTCTTCCAACCGAAAGGAGCCTTGGGATGGAGAAGAAAGACTTTGAGGGCAAGGTGGGGTCTGTCTTCAAGGCCAAGACACACTCCAACGAGACCGTAGAGTTGAGACTCAAATCCATTGACCCGTTGAAGCGGGTAGAGGGGGTGCCCAACGCAAGAAAAGAACCTTTTTCACTTGTTTTTGTAGGCCCAAAGGATCAACACCTGCAAGACAACTCATACCAGTTTACCGTTGAGGGATGGGAGGATAAAACGATTTTTATCTCGGCCTTCAAGGAAGACATTGAGGGCATCCATTACGACGCGGTCTTCAACTAAGCAGTATATCAACAACACCTTAAATCGATATGGGATGAATCTGAGCCAGCAGAAAAGATATCGCGGCAAGCAGTAATAAACAGGGGGCGTCAATACCCTTGAGAGAAAACCTTCGGGGACGTTTTGGGGATTGATCTTCGCACGATGATTTCAAATCGGGATGAGCTCAGTCCCCGGAAAGGAGATATTGGGATGTCAGATCCTTTTATCGGTGAGGTCAGAATGGTTGCCTACGGATATGCGCCCAAAGGATGGGCCGAGTGCAGAGGTCAACGTATGGAGATTGCACAATCCGGAGCACTTTATTCACTGCTGGGAAGCCAGTTTGGAGGAGACGATCGCTCCTACTTCAATTTACCCGATTTTCAAGGGCGGGCGCCGGTACATCCCGTATACGGCCAAGAAGTCATAGGACAGGGCCATTTTGGAGGATCTGAGTGGGCAACCATAACCGAGGCTTCGTTAGCGGCCCACCGCCATGATTTTATAGCATCGTCCGAGTCGGCCGATATGATTGTCGCCAAAGACGGCGACGAAATGTTTGCTCAAGGTGAATTGCCGATGTATACGGACTACGATACCGATACCCAGGTTGAGCTTCACCCAAGTGCCATCACGGCATCCGGAGGCGGACAAGCCCATTACAACATCCAACCCAGCTTGGTCATCAAATTTACCATCGCACTGGCAGGAACGTATCCATCACGCGATTAGGATCAAGGAGGGAAATCCAATGACCGATCAATATATCGGCGAAATACGCATGTTTGCAAGTAGCTACGCCCCTGTCAACTGGGCGCTTTGCGACGGTCAGTTGTTACCGGTACGAGGCAATGAATCGCTGTTTGCATTGCTGGGCACAACCTACGGCGGCGATGGTATGACAACCTTCGGGCTGCCGGATCTACGCGGCCGTATTCCGATGGGGGACGGCCAGGGTTTGAGCACATCGACCTATCACCGTGGTCAAACCCCAGGTTTTGAAAGCATTAATCTGACCACGAATCAAATTCCTCAACACATCCACAGCATGATGGCGTGCACCGAAAAAGCATCCACGATCGAACCAGACAACCGCACGTTGGGAACCATCGACAACGGTGAGTTTTATGAAGAAATCAAGCCTGAGACACTCATCATGACCCTCAACGAAGCAACCATCCAACCAACTGGTGCGGGACAACCCCATAACAATATGATGCCCACCCAGTGTGTCAATTTCATCATCGCAATCAAGGGTTTGTACCCACCCAGGGACTAAGGAGAAAGGGGATTTGAACATGGCGGAGCCATTTTATGCAGAAATCCGGATGTTTCCATACACTTTTGCCCCGCGCGATTGGGCCCGATGCGAAGGACAGCTCATGCCTGTCTGGGAAAACCAAGCGCTTTTTTCTCTACTCGGTACGACGTACGGTGGAGATGGTAGAAACAACTTCGGACTTCCCAATTTAAAAGGCAGAACTCCCATGCACCCCGGCAGCGGTCGCGGGCTCACCAGACGCGTTCTGGGACAGGTCACGGGAGAACCATGGACAACCCTTACACTACAACAACTTCCACAACATGATCATGGTGTTCAGGTATCCAAAAAAACCGATCCCGAAACCGACACTCCAGCCAGTAACACCCTTCCACATCTGCTGGAGCAAATAAACCCCAAGGCATTGAAAAAAGCCTACCGAAATACACCCGATCTCCAAAAAACCGTTGCGATGGCGCCCGAAACCGTGAGCTCGGAGGGAGGCAGCCAACCTCACTTGAACCGTCAACCCTACCTGTCCATGTATTTTTGTATAGCTTTAATAGGAATTTGGCCCTCTAGAAGCTGATATCGCCGACCTGTCCAGCATATCATAAATTTATCTAAAATTCTTCTCCCATCAAAACACTCTTTTGCCGGCCTGACGGCAAGCCGATCTAACCAGGAATACAAATGCTTTGAACGTGGTTATTATCTAGTGTTTGTCTCAAAACTATGTTTTTGAAACGAACACTATCTAACCAACCTGCAACAAACATGCGGTTGAGGTGGGTAGGAAAGCGATTATGAAAATAGCAATTCTTTACCTTGGTATCTTATTCGTCTGCAAGCAATCCGTTACAAACCAAAACCCCAATCTTATAGAGAGTCTTCGGTCCGAGCTGGAAAAAGATCAGGCATTTTCAGCGCAAGAACGGGCGGATTATCTGAAAGAATTTCAAAGACAATTGGGAGCTTACGCTTTCGATCTGGTCAAATCCGAAAACCGAGACGCGCTGGACACCCTGATGCAGCTGGTCACGGATGGCTCGTTCGAGGCTAATCCCATACCAGACACTGTAAGGCTTGCATCCATGGCTTATAAAGCCGTCCGCCGCGGCGCGCCGGCTGACTTCGTCGAAGGGATCAGCTTGTATGGATTTAGAAAAAAAATCGACGCCGATACCATCGCTACTTGGGCATATGGGGTTCGTGATTGTATCAGCTTCAAAGTTCCTGAAAACACCGCCAAGGCCTTGGTCCACCAGGCCGCCGAACGAGGTTTCGATCAATCCACCTTCAACATCTTGAAGTGGGGACTGGTGCAAGCCGTACGCGCCGGCTACGATCCCGAAGCCTTTGCCGCCACCATGTTTTACCATGCAATTGAAAAAAACCTCGGGCCGGGATACGCTGTTGCATACGCGTTGCGAAGATTCAGGCTGGCCCATCAAGCGGGCAGAAAGCCCAAAATCCCTGTTTCTTTATCATCAAGGATATCCCTCCCTCAGAAATCCAGGCTCCATGAAGCGATTATTCTAGAAAACGGCCCCCAGAACCAGATCGATCCGGTCTCGAGGCTGCTTGTATTCGTGGACTCTTTTATGGGAAGCCCTTATGCTTGGGGAGGTTGCACCCAGAAAGGCACTGATTGCTCGGGATTTGTGCAGGCGGTGTACTCCCAACTGGGCATCCAGCTGCCAAGAAGCAGCCGAGACATGTGGCGACGCGGAA
Organism: Myxococcota bacterium; assembly: GCA_041560255.1. Classification (GTDB taxonomy): domain Bacteria; phylum Myxococcota; class B64-G9; order B64-G9; family B64-G9; genus JBFFBT01. The sequence continues at coordinate 7,752 of JBFFBT010000188.1, forward strand.
AAGCCGTCGCATACAAGAACCTTCGATTGGGCGATTTGGTATTTTTCAAAACCACTTCCAACCGCATCACCCATGTGGGTATCGTGACGGATCCCGAAAAAAAGCTGTTTGCGCATGCATCCTCAAAAAGAGGCGTGGTGGTAACCAACCTGGAGGAGTGCAAATACTACCATAAACGTTACGTTGGAGCCCGTAGGGTGTTGCCCTGACACTTGTTGTGCAATCATCAATAACGCCGCATCGGGACTTCCCGGCTTCTCTTTTCGAGATAGGCGTTTCTGTATTTGCTATACAAACCGAGATTGAATGCGATGATGGTTTTCAATCGTTCGAAACTCCATAAGGGACCGGCGGTGATAAGCCTGATTTTTTTGTAATACTCGGCCAAATCCGGATCCATCTGAGAATAATCATTGTGCATGCGGGCCTGCTCATACCCTTCGGGCAAGGGTCTTTGGAAATGGCTCATGCGCATACCCATGTGTCCTTTCGGGATGGGCAGCCGCGCGTTGAGCGCATCGGAAAGCGAAGGAGAATCCGTCAGGATGACGTTCGGTTCCGAATAAAACCCTTGTATCCCGATGCAGGGCACTCCTCGAAGTATGGGCCCACCCTGTCTTCGAGCGATCTCACTCATTTCTCTGGCGGGTTGGGTCCAGACATCGTACTCGATGGCGTTGTTTTTAATCAGCGACAAGGGATACGCAAGCGTATGCTCTTTGTTGTAGTGCATGGTGGTAATGCCGTACTTGCTGGTTTTGTCATAAAAGTTGGGCAAGAAAGCGTAATGGACGCCGAACACCAAGATGGAGCTTATCACCAGGTACTTGGCGAGCTTTGTGCGCAAGGTCTCATCGGAAGTAGAAATGGAGTAATTGAGGAACAGCAAAAACGTAAAAAACGGTATGATGGAAAACCTCAGCGATATGTAATCACCGCCTATTCGAATAGTGTACAACACATACAACAACGGACCCAAGCCGATCAATGCATACACCGCGGCCCGCTGGTCGTGACGATCTTTATACCACCGGTAAAACCAAATCCCGCACACGACCATCCCCAACAAAATGATAAATCCGGTTAGAAAATCGTAATTGAAAGCATCCAGCCAATACTCGATGCCTCGTTTGATATAGAACTCGAACAGAGGCAAGCCGGTATCCAATTTGGCATACTTGGTATTGGGAAACAACGATCCGTAATAGAAAAGACTGAACAACTCCCAAACGATGAGCGGACTGAAACCAATCAATAGCTTTTTCCACGGTAGGGCTTTTCGGTCTTTGATACCCAAATATATCAATAGCGGTAAAAACAACAAAACGGTATCCAACCGAGTGGTGGCACTCAACGCTACGATAAGCGCTATAGGCAACCAAGGAGTCTCGTCGCTCTTTGCACCAAAATACACCATGCAAAACACCGAGTAGAGTATCAAGATCAAAGGCGACTCGAATCCCGAGGTGGCAAAGATGCCGAATGTTTTCGAAAAAACCAGGGGCGCCACAAAACATCCCCCGAGTAAAACCACATCGATCTTTTTCCTAAGATGCAACAACGACACCACACACGCTCCGATGCTGCAAATTACGCACAATCCGAGGGTCACCAAAAAAATATTTTTGGTCAACGCATAAAAAGGTATATGCAACAACATCCAAAGCGGATGGGTATAGGTCTGAACCCGATCGTCGATGTTCCACCTCAAACCGTATCCTTCGACAAAATGCACAATCGTACGAAAGGTGATGAAGGCATCTTCGTACACCCACGCCTTTTGGCCTATGGATATCAACAAGATCGCACCATAAACCACAACCAACGCAATGCCTATCTGATAGGTAGACAGCTGTAGTTTTTTGGGTATGGAAATCACGTTTCTCTCTCCTCTTTTCAGGCTCGGTTATCGTTAAAGCCCGGCGAATATATGCAGATAATAAGCCGGCTGTCAATTGTTCTTAAAAAGATTAGGAAGAACGTAAGAGTTCACTCAGGGGTAGCGCCGACACATTCGATTTCTGCGGAACTCGCGGACTTACAAGCAATCAAGCCCAGATTGCTTGTAAGCTCCGCTCAGACATGTCCTCGAAACCTCACGTGTCGGCGCTACCCCTGAGTGAACTCTTACGGGAGATCGAGATCTACTGAATCAATCGTTGTAGCAAGTCATTTTTGAGTAAAAAGTCGTAGAGATAACGGGCCACCATTTCGCCGCCGGCATCTTGAAAATGAATACCATCCCTGAGGAAAAAACTTTTTTCTACCGCTTCGGCCGGCAGATCCTCAAAAATTTTCGCCAAATCTAAAAGCAAAGCATCTTCCTTCGCGGCCACCTCCCGCACCACTTGAATGTAGCTTTGATGCAACGGGATCAAATCTTCGAGCCGGGTGAGCCATCGTCTGGTCAAGTACTCGGGCTCACTGCCTTTCTTGTGAGAAGTGGGAGCGGTCAACAATACCGGCACGATATCGTTTTCTTTGGCGATACGCACCATCTGGATCAAGTTGAATCGATAATCCGACAATGAAACCCTCTCGGGAAATTGACTCTTTTCAAAACCTCCGAATATGGCCAAATAGGTTTTGTTGATCAATTGAATGATCCGGACATTTCTAAGCCGATACAAAAAAGAATCGTTCAGACCGGCAATGTCTTTGTCCTCTATCCCAAATCCTTTCCAATGATCGTTCCAGCCGAAAAATATCGTGACAACTTTGGGCTTGATGCTCAAAACATCCCTTTTCAGCTGGGCCAAACCTTGATGTGAAGACCAGCCGGATACCGCCAAATTGACAAAGCCAAACCGATTGTCGGGTTGATTTCTGTCTATGATTTCTTCGAGATATTTATCGTATTTGCCCAACTCCGTACACGAGCAACCCATGAGTGCTAAACCAGGACGCTCACCCGCAGCCTTTTCCAGTTTTTCTCGATAGGTCGGCCGAACCCAAAACAAATCCTTGTCCTGGACAAATTGCTGCCCCATTCTGACCGGATCGGGATAACCGAACTCGATTTTTTCCGGATACAAGGGATATGAAAAATCCGCTATCCACAACACGCCTTCCGCCAACCCCAACGAAAGCACGATGCTGATGACCACCAACAGAACTTTAGGAAAGGTTTTTACCCCAGCCGGTACTTTATCGCCCATTATTCCTCCCATGTTCATTGGTTCAATCAAATGGTGCAATCAATAACATACAATGCCGATATCATACTACATTAAATCCATCCGGTTAAAACACCCGCAACAAATAAATCATATACAATCAAGGTTAAGAACTTACATTACATCAGATATAACCCAAACACACACAAAATAATTCCACAAAGAGCTGGTTTGTCAAACATATTTTATTAATCAGCATACTTTTTTCACAACGAAATCCTCCCGACATTTCGGTTGCCAAAAAGCCCATGATCTGTCATATAGTTAGAGTTCACAAACTCGAACGATAACCAATATCGCAACGAGCCCAAGAGAGAGGCAGATCGTCGCGGGGCGTACGCGCATCGTCACGCGGGTTCGACCCGGTTCAGCTCGTAGTGAAAAGGAGAAAAATATGAGCCGCAAGAACGCAATCATCGAACGCATCAGTCGGATGAACCCTGCCGAGGCATCCGAATACAAACCCACAAGCAGGCCAGGTCAATCCTATGTCGACGTGACATTCCAAAACGGACAGACCGCCCGATTGGACATGTCGAATAGATTCGCTTCGGCTTGGTCGAATATTTTGCAATCCTTACAAAAATCCGGATTGCCGGCCTATGCCGAAATCGATCCCGATACCCGGGAAATCACCCAGTTGATGTCTCCGGTCGTGGTAAGGGTAGAAAAGCTTACCCAACTCGCTTCGGGCGACGTCGAAGTCGAGCTGTTCATCTCCCAAGCACGGCATGTCCTGAAACGATCGAACCCTGATTTTCAAGAGCTTTACGACCTGTTGCAGGCCGCATGGCAAAAAGACGCTACCATTGCGGTGACAGAAACCCTCGATGCGCACGAAATCATCGATGTAACCGAGCTGCCAAACCCTATGCAGCCGGCGGTGGCGTCGGCTGAGCCTCCGCCGGATACCCGTTCTTATGCCGCCATCAGCCTGGAGAGAGCCCAAGAGCTCTATGATCTGGTCAATGCCCGCTGTTGTGATCCGGTTACCGCACCGGCGCCC
>JBFFBT010000189.1:0-11782 GCA_041560255.1 Myxococcota bacterium
AAATACCTTGTCTCAACTGGCCTCATTTCTCTGGAGGTGGCATCTTGACAGCAAAACCGGCCGAACCGCCGTGGTACGGACCCGTATGCCCGGTGGTGTGGGAGGAGGGGCACCGTGAGGTGTCCCCCTATCCCGATTGTTAAAATTATAGATTCTGGCATAAAGCATGCCAGAATGACATTGTTTCCAAAAGCCGCAAAAAGTTAAATCCCGGCTCAATCAAATATATGCACACATTTTGTTGTAGTCAGTTAATTTCGTGCGCTCTCAATACATCGTTATATGCAACGTTGGGGTAAACTTCCAACCTTTGCTTACTTGCCGAGAAATATGAGTTGAGTATTATAAAATAAGAAGATCGACGGGATACTACATGCAACTGGCTTTGTGGTTGATAGGATGTGTGTTTTGGGTATGGTTCAAGGTTTCTGCCAGCTTACCCAGAGATCTCGAGGTCTCGGTAAGATTCGCGATATAGTGCTCGGGTAAGACCTTGTAGCCCATTTTGCATTGAAGATTGGTAATTACCTGGCTCAAATCCGTCGAGCGGTTCAGTTGGCCCTGGTTATAAAAGCACCCTTTGACCATCTCGACCCCGGCTTCAACTGCTGCCAGCGTTATCGCCAATCCCAAACCGCAATCATTGTATGCCTTGATACCACATGGGATTTTTCGAAATGTGTCGGTATCTTTGGTCATGAGCAGCATGGCATTGTTGATGATATGCGGCACGTCTCTCGGTAGGCATTCGCCATTGGTATCAACGAAAACGATCCAGTCCGCTCCCGCCCGAATGGCGGCTTGAATGCTCTCTAGCGCAAAAATGGGATCGATCATATAACCTTGGAAAAAATGTTCGGCGTCAAAAATAACTTCTTTTCCCTGTCGCTTGAAAAATTTGATGATTCGTTCGATCTGGCGAAGGTTTTCATCAAGTCGGGCTTTATTGCAGCTCTTATTTTTTCGGTAGCTGGATGTATCGGCGGCGATGGTGATGGTATTGAATTCGGTCCAACGCGTTTGCGTGTAAATGAAAGTATTCTCATTGTAGGAGCGATCGGGATCCATCGTGATCATGATCGTCAAGCGAGAGTTCGGCAGAGATTTCTGCCGGTTCATCTCGAGATGGGTGAGTATTTGGGATTCGGCAACGTGGCTGGGCAGTTCGATATAATGTACGCCGATTCGATCCAAGATGGTAAAGATGGACAACATAGTTTCGTCACCAGGAGTAACTTCAGCGGGCAGTATGTCGAGTCCCAGGGTCATGTCGTAAAGTTTTATGGCTCTGGTCATATTTTTCTCCCTGTTTTCTACCAAGGAAGGCCTAAATGAAACCAAATCACTTTCTAGGTTCTTCGATCGAACCTCCACATACTTTTCTTCATAACACCAACCATTTTAGAGACACTCAAGTATGATCGGCCGAAAATCTACATCAAGACTCAAACAGTTGAGGTATTGTAGACACACACCGAGTAACTTTCTCTAAAAATGCGGTTTTACCCATCATACATCGTCTTTTCCGCGTTATTACTGATGTATATTTTGTCGTTTGTCAATAATATTTGTATAATATTTGAGATATTTTTAATCTACTGAATATTTATAAGCTTAAAATTTGATAAAATGAAATGTTCTGGACTTGCCTGCATTTGAAAAGCCTCAAACCTAGAGTGCCTGGATGGCGTTGGTGGACTTGCAATCAACTGCCCTGCGGGCAAAGTGCGAAAATACACCCCAACGTTGCATATAACGATGTATTGAGAGCGCGCGAAATTAGCTGACTACAACAAAATGTATGCATATATTTGATTGAGCCGGGATTTAACTTTTTGTGGCTTTTGGAAACAATGTCATTCCGGCATGCTTTAAGCCAGAATCTATAATTTTAACAATGGATCCTGGATAGAACCTATCCAGGATGACGGCATTTTATGCAACTTTCGAGTACAGTATTGCAATTTGTAGCCAACCTACACGAAGCATGGGCCTTTGGGTAATTCGGTATGCTTCGCTTGATTTACCGATGGGTTTGAGTTATGGATGGATTCTATGAAAAACGTATACGATATACTCAAAGAACGCGGATTCATATCCCAGACCACTGCAGATGATGAAATACACGATATGGTCTCAAAAGAGAAGATTGCGGGTTATATCGGTTTCGATCCTACCGCGACAAGCCTGCACGCGGGTAGCTTGGTTCCGTTGATGGCTCTGGCGCACCTGCAGCGAGCCGGGCATCGAGCGATTGCCGTGATGGGTAATGGAACGGCCATGATCGGTGATCCGAGTGGCAAGACGGAAATGCGCAAAATACTGAGTCCTGAGGAAATCTTCGGCAACGTCGGCAATATCGCCGAACAGGTTCGGCCGTTCATCGGCGAGCATGGACTGGTGGTTCACAATGCTGATTGGTTGCTGGAATTGAACTATGTCGACTTTCTCCGAGAGATCGGCCGACACTTCAGTGTCAACCGAATGCTTTCGTTCGAAAGCTATAAAGTGAGGTTGGAGAAAGGGTTGAGCTTTTTGGAGTTCAACTACCAATTGCTTCAAGCATATGATTATTTAACTCTTTTTCAAAAACATGGTTGCACACTTCAGATGGGTGGGGATGATCAATGGGGGAACATCGTTGCCGGTATCGATCTCATTCGCAGGGTCGCAGGCAAACCAGCCTTCGGTTTGACATTTCCGCTACTCGAGACTGCTTCGGGCCAGAAAATGGGTAAAACCGCCCAGGGTGCCGTCTGGTTGGATCCGGCATTAACCAGCCCGTACGAATTTTATCAATATTTCCGAAATACGCATGATATGGACGTAGGCCGAAATTTAGCCTTGTTTACTTTTTTACCTATGAATGAGGTGCGGGAGTTGGCCCAATTGAAAGATGCCGCCACAAACCAAGCCAAGAAGATTTTAGCATTTGAAATTACCAAAATCGTACATGGTGTTGAACAGGCTGAAAAAGCCCAACAGGCTGCACAAAGTGCTTTTCGAGGAACCCAAGAAGGTGCTTCGGGCATTCCAACGACTCAGATTCATTCCAATCGCTTGGAGCCGGGTGTTTTGGTGGTAGATCTTTTTACGGAGGTTGGCTTGTGCAAATCAAAAAGCGACGCCCGCCGGTTGATCTCGCAAGGGGGGATGCGGGTGGGGGACAGGCGTATCGACGGCATCGAACAAGTAGTATCATCCGCGGATTTTGAAGGTGGTGCCGTGTTGCTTCGAGCCGGCAAGAAGAAAGTGCATCGGATAACGATTCGCGAAAGTGAGTAATGCATGCCGATGTGTAAAATTTTGGTTGTGCTCATTTTGATGGCGGGTATGAATTGGATGGGTTGTAAAAGGGTTCCGGAGACCCAGAAAAATAATGTATCTTTTCTTTTTCAGCTTGTGCATCCTTCTCAGAAGGGAATGGATGCGATGGTGCAGGCTGTGCGCTTGCGCCTGAGCCTCATGAAAAAAAGAGACGTAAATGTGTCTACCCGGGATGCAAGCTATATTTCCGTCGCAATCCAGGATGTCACTGAGGATGAAGCCGACGTAATTCAACAATCATTGTTGCATCCTGCCCGTCTGGCGTTCGGCTCGGTTGAGAGCCATAAAGAATTTTTCGAAGATCTGAAAAAAAAATTGCCGCAAGATGGCTCCATCCGGATCGGGTTGGACAGCAATCCGGAATCGAATCTATCCGCCCGGATCGAGTATTTTTACTTGCTTACCGACCAAAGGGAAAAACTTGAAAGCTTTCTATCCGGTTTTCTCCCGCCCGACGGAACTAAATTTTGGATAATGCCGGGACGCGGAGCGGTGGCGGCATATTTGCTTCAAGACCCGCCGCAACTCGACGATTCGACGATTCGGGATGTCGAGGTGATCGAAGATCCGCATACTGGAAGAGTACGACTGTCGATTCAATTGGATGAGAAACATCGACTTGCCTTCGCCGAATTGACCCGCAAGCACTTGCACAGGCGCTTGGCTGTGCTGGTGGACGGTGAGATCCGATCTTTACCTACCGTCGAGACGGTAATCCATAAAGCGCAGCTTCAGATAGAGCCAAGTCCGGTTTCGCCCGAAGAAGACGCTGAGAGGGAAGCTCGGGCACTGGCGGCCGGGATTCAAGCTTGGGGGTATGCGGGTGGGTTGCGTTTGATCAAACGGGTGATTTCTCCGGTTTCATAAGCAGCTCGATATCTTTTTTGGATATATCCGATCTTGCCAATAGAGCCTGGATAGCGCTAAACTGGGAGTTATGAAAATCAATCTATCCAAAGAGTTTATCCAAAAGCTTCCAAAATCCGATTTACACTTGCATTTGGACGGCTCGATGCGTATTTCAACCTTGATCGAGCTGGCGAAACAATCACATGTTCAGCTGCCTTCCATGACCGAAGAAGGCCTTAGAGAGACTGTATTCAAAGAGCGTTACGGCAGCCTGGATGAATACCTCCAGGGGTTTGGATACCTATGCAGCGTGATGCAAAACCGCGAACAACTGGAACGGGTTGCCTATGAGTTGGCCATAGACAACCAGCGTGAAGGCGTATGTTACATTGAGGTTCGGTTTGCGCCCCAATTGCATAGCCATACCAGTTTCGACGTCATCGAGGTCATTCGGGCTGTAAGCCGCGGTTTGGATAGGGCGAAACAGGAGTTCAACGCCCATCCGGAGGTCGTGCAGCAGCAAAGACCTCCTTTTGATTATGGAATTATCGCTTGCGCCATGCGCTATTTCAACGAGCATTTCTCGTCTTTTCATCGGACATTTTTGGGGTTGCATCAATACATGGAGCCCATCAGGATCTATGCGCTCGCATCCATGGTTTTGGTGCAGGCGGCTGTACGAGCCAAAAGAGATTATGGTTTACCGATAGTCGGATTCGACTTGGCAGGGCATGAGAGAGGTTACCCGCCTCATCATCATCGTGAGACATACGAGTATGCCCACCGGCATTTTCTCAACAAGACAGTGCATGCCGGCGAAGGATATGGACCCGAGAGTATTTTCAAGGCCATTACGGAGTTACACGCCGATCGCATTGGACATGGAACTTCCCTTTTTGACCCGAACGCCATTCAAGATGTTGAGATTCGAGACCGGGCTGGCTATGTGGGTGAGTTGGCTCAATATATCTCCGATCGAAGGATTACTGTCGAGGTATGTCTCACTTCGAACCAGCAAACCAATCCAGCCTATCGGGATTTGAAAAAGCATCCATTTGGTCGCATGATGCAGCACAAACTCTCGGCGACCTTATGTACGGACAACCGGACGGTTTCCAACACCACCATGACGGATGAGATCCACAAGGCCGTAACAACATTCGACCTTGGTCTTGACGATCTTAAAAACATTTTGGTGTATGGATTTAAACGCAGCTTTTTCCCAGACGTGTACTCCAGAAAGCGGGTTTATGTACGTGCCTGTATGGAGTATTTCGAGCGTTTGGTAAAACAACACCAAAACGAATACAATCAAAACAAAGATATGATGTAGCCGTTTCCGACTTCAAATCTTTGCTCAAAGAACGATCTATTACTGCATAAATCTAGAAATATTTTTCCACCCGAGTTTCATCGAAGATGCACTGATACCCTAGAAGCGGTGTGGTTGTCCTTTTGAGCCTACCCGGTCACAGAAAAGGAGCGCAAATGATACCGAGTCTCATGCCAAAAGAAATATTATTTTTATCGGCGGTCGTCTTGTATGCATCCATGATGGGTTGTGAAGCGGGAGAGGTAGTTGTCGAAACGGATGAAGCGTACCAACAACGGATCCAAACACGAAGTATGGGATTGAACATAGGTAAAAAAATTCAAAACCTACCCATGAACGCATCGAGCACCGGACCTTTGACCGACAAATTAGGCAAATTATCAGGTCAATTCTCTTTCGGGCTGAAGACCCTTACGCCTATCTCGATCGATCAATTTAACGCTTTAAACTGGCTTCGCTACTTTGATCAAAACACCTCACGACAATATATTTCTTTCACAATAAACGGCATGGAATACAAATTTTTTCTCATCGACAATTCGGGCAGCAACGCTTCGATCCATAATCAGATTTGGGCTGTCGGGCGCTATCCGGCAGGTGCAACAACGTTTACAGCGGTTCAACTGACCGATTTTCTCTATCCAGGTCCAATGAGAATCGACCAATCCGCAATCGATATCCAACGCGGGTATCTATACTATTTTACACACAGCTCATATTCTCAGGGAAACAAATACCCCAACAAATATTTATCATCCCATTGGAAGGATGTACGACCCTATTTTTATATTATGGCTGTCGATGCCAAAAATTTGCTGATCGATGTTTTGACCAACCAATCCAATTTCAATCCAAGAAACTACTTTGTAGAAATTGCCAAGGTTGACGAGCTGTTACGACAGGAATATACTTTTGCTCACCCCAAGGAAGATGGAAGTGTGTATCGAAACTTCATTGGAGAAGGCGTAGCCTACGATGAAAACCGGCGCCGCCTGTACTATGCCGCCTCCAATCGCCTCAACCCAAGCGAGACGCCGAGAGGATGTCGTTTGTATTCGGTAAATCTGGCCGGTTCGATCAATTTTTTCACCAGTGGGATCGATCACAAGAGTAAAACCCGCATCCTGGACGAAAACGACTACACGGGCGACCAAATCGGCATCTCCCATCTGGCAGTCAACCCCTGGAATACCGACTTGCTGATGATTCATAATCTCGCCGGTGAGCACAATTACATACCGGGTGGACCGTCCGCCCTTACCATGTTCGACTTTTCCGGCAATCCATTCAATCTCAAGGTCACACACCTCAACCTGCCCAATCACCAGGCTTATAAAAGCAGAGATCGAGCGTTTACCCATGCAAGCTTCGTCTCAAAAAACGGCTTGCTGGCCTTTTACAATCCCAGAGATGGACAACCCGACCGAACAGTGTATCTGGATCACTCCTACGGCGGCTCATATCCTGCATATCTTGCGGATGAAGGCGAAGTGGATAGGGCGGTATTCATCGATCGAAAAACCGCCGTGTCGCTTGACACACCCACGCATGGCTCCATGTCTCCATACGGGAAATTCGTGATCACCGACAACAGATCAAAAAACAAACTTTCACTTTATTTTCAAATCGACCAGGAATTATCTTGTTTTGATTTGGTGAACAATATCAATCCTGTTATGGATCCACACCCGGTATTTATCGACAACCACACACTGCTTTACAATCATGGAATCGGAGCATCTCAGACCGAAGTACGCATGATTACCATACCTGACGCACTAACCAGTTTAGATCTCATTCCGTTCGGAACCTACTACATCGAATGGAAACCAGTAACCGGCAAGGCCCGGGATATCGGTGTGGGAGGAAACTCGGTTTATATGATAGGCAAAGACGAGACGCATCCCGATTACGGCTCCCCCATTTATCGATGGAACGGAAGCGGCTGGAACATCGTATCGGGCCTGGCCGTGGCAGTCAGTGTCGGCCCAGATGGATTGCCTTGGGTAGTAAACAAAGAAGGAAAAATATATCAATTCGTAAGTGGTCAAGGTTGGGTGGAACGCCCGGGTACCGATGGACAAGGCATGCGTGCGAGAGACATCGGCATTGGTGGGAATGGTTCTGTTTTTATCGTGGAAAAGCAAGTCACCCATCCCTCCTACGGCTCACGGATATTGTATTGGACCGGCAACCGTTGGGAAGAGCGGCCTGGATTGGCCGTAAAAATCGATGTGGACAATCAGGGATTTCCCTGGGTAGTGAACCAACAAGGTAAATTATACCAATGGACGGGTAGCGGTTGGCTCGAACACACACAAGTTATGGGAAAATCCTTGAGGGCCCGAGACGTGGGCGTGTCTGCAACCAACACACCGACCTGGGGTCGATTTGTAACCAGCGCGGAGAACTTTGAAGAGGGAGGTTATGCGTATTTCTCTAACCAACATCTTTCCTGGCGGTTTATGGATCCTGTGCCTAAAGGTGGAGACGGATTGGGAGTGGTTGTGGATGTTGATGGATCGGATGTATGGTTGGTTGCCGAAAACGGGAGCATTTACCGGGCAATCTGGTTGGAAAACCCATGATAATTCTATATATTATCACGCGTTTACCTTTTGACAAAATCTAGGTTCCGTGTATATTTAATCAAAATCGAAAACTTCATTACGGGCAGAGCGCTCATGGGCAAAAAAACTCTTTTAATTTCCTTGGGCTTTTTTACATGTATTTGTTTCTGAGGCTATATTCGGTTATTAGTCGAGATCGCTCAGTACATACCTGTGGAAATGACCGAAAATAGTCTTTCCTGAGATCGGAAACACGCGAAGTTAAATTGTGATCTTTTAGATATAAATCACGCAAAGTAATTTGTGGCATAACCATCTCCCCTGGAAAGAAAAAACGGAATAATATTGTGTTTTATGTGGTGTAGATCAACCACCAGTGCATTTAGAACCCCCCTGGTGAAGTATACTGCAAAAACCACATTCCCGTCTGAAAAGACAGAAAGCGTATACCTCATTTTTTTAATTGATTTACATAAACTACAGTGGAGCGAATGTAAAGATCAAGTTAAAAACAATCAGGGCATGAATGAAGCTCTGTAAAAAGAAAGCCATGTAGATTATACAAAAATGATATTAGAGCATTTTATAGAAGAATAAATCGATTTCACACTTTTCGAAAATAACCCAATGCGTCAATTGAGAGGTCCTGAGGATTGCCTGTATCGTCTGGCTGCACGCCGGTATGTCTAATATGAAAAAAGGCATGAAGGCTTAACGGAAGAATAATATTAGTAATTATACTACATATTTGAAAATATATTTGACTTTATTAGGAGAATCCTTCTATTGTATTCCGTTTTATAAAAACCAATATAGAGAAATAGGGAGTAGAAAACGATGAACAGGAGTCGACCTGGGTTCAAATGTAGAGAAGTAATATTTTATGTTTTCATCATCATATTCGATCCATTTGCGAGCAGAGCGACTGGAGTCGAACAACTAGCGGGCAGCTTAAGGCAGTATCTTCTGGACTACCCGATACAAAGAATAGGAACGAATAGGTACATCCCGCCTTCAGCCGATGAAATAGATGCTTTTCGTATTGTGGTGGATGAGATCATCGCCGGGCAACTGGAGTCGGCGACTTCGATTGCTGAAACATTGAATTACAGAACCATTTTATTTGACGATACCGACAATGATGGAGTCCATATCGTACTTATAGAATTTCCACCTGACACCAATCGTACTTGGCGGGGAATATATGTTTTTAACAAATCACCAAGCTCGAGAGTGCGCAAGCTCGTATTTGAGTCTCCTCACCCGCTTTCCGACCTGAACACGAAAGCTGAAACCATTGACTTGTATATTGAAACATCAGCCGCCGCGTTAATCATGGCAGGTGCCCACAAAAGGAATTTGTCTTCTCTTTCACCCTGTGACGGGACGTATCGTATCTCGGATATGGCTCATGTAAGTCAGTCATTTTTTCAAGCAGCCCATGAGCAAATATATTTTGGCTATCCAGACACTGTAACCATTTCGGTGCATGGTATGAGTCCCAAAAGCCCTCCTCATGATGTCAGCGTCAGTAATGGTACTGAAGAGGATATTACCGGACAGTCGCTGTCAAAGGATATCGTCGATGAAATGAATCGACTCATAGCTGTCAATATCAACGATCAACGAATCGCCTTGAGTCATCAAAAAGCCGGTACCAATGCTGCGCTCCCGGGAACCACAAATACTCAGGGTCGGTTTACCAATGGTTCTGCGGATCCTTGCAGTGTATCGGTTTCGTCTGCCATACAGCCCGAGCGATTCATTCATATGGAACAAACGGTTGCCGTTCGCGAGACGCAGAATCATTATGCTTTTGTAATCCAGACATTCAAGAATTTGTTCGATTTTCTAGAACCATTGCAATACGTTATCAATGTAAAAACCGTGGGCAAAGGCAGCGTGGCGCTCGATCCGGAAGGTGGTATCTATGCAAGCGGTGAAATGGTCCAGCTTACAGCCATTCCCGATCCTGGCGAGCAATTTGTAGAATGGATCGGTGATCTGACAGGTACAAACAATCCAACAGATATTGTTATGGACTCTGACAAGAGCGTCTCTGCCGTGTTTGGTCAGGTGCCGAAGTTTATCCTTGCAGTAAACACGATTGGTTATGGTAGTGTAGCGTTGAATCCACCCGGCGGAGAATACTATAAAGGTACAACCGTAGAATTGAAAGCTTTTGGAGCTCCTGGTTGGAGTTTTGAAACTTGGAGTGGTGATCTGAAAGGAGTAATTAATCCAACTATTATTACCATGGATACAGACAAGACCATCATTGCAGAATTCAATGAGGATTATGCAAGCCTGCCCTATTCGAATGGCTTCGAAAGCGGAAATCTGGATCGATTTTGGTTGATTCAATCCTCCGATCCATCTGGAAGAATACAGCTGACTTCAAAGAACGGTCCGCACACGGGAGTCCATCACTTGACTATGGATGTGAGTAAAGGTGGTTCATATTCTACCAACGAAGCCTGGTTGCATTTGAATCTATCAGATGAAAACCATGTGGACTTGATCTTCTGGTGGAAAGATTTCAATGACGAAACCCATTCTGAAGATGGGGTTTTCTTTTCCGATGATGGCGGCGCACGTTTTGTCAAAGTATATGATTTGACCAGAGGTAGCACTACCTGGAAAGAGGTGCGTTTACCTGTAGATGAATTGGCTCAAGCCAATCAAATAGATCTGACAAGCAATTTTGTCATTAAATTTCAACAGCGAGACAATTACAGCATTTCGACGGATGGGTTTGCATTTGATGATATCAGTGTCTTGCCGAGAGAAAATCAAGCACCTATCGCCAATGCAAATGGCCCATATAGTGGAATGATGGATGGGATCATATACTTCAATAGTGATGGATCGTATGACCCGGACGGTGTCATTGTAAGTTACTTATGGGATTTTGGAGATGGTGTGACAGATACCAGAGCAAATCCGGATCATCTTTTTGCTAATTTCGGTACATACACAATAACCCTCACAGTCACTGACGACAATGGCGTAACAAGCATAGACACCACAGAGGTCAGCATTTATGATCCATCAAACTATTATGCAACTTTGCCTTATTCTACTGGATTTGAAACTGGTAATCTGGATCCATTTTGGTCAATAAAAACATCCAATCCAGTTGGAAGGATCCAAGTATCAAATGCAAATGAACCACACCGTGGAAGTTATCATTTGTTGATGGATGTGAATTCAAGCGGTAACTACGCTACCAATGAAGCCTGGTTGCGTCTAAATCTTGCAGGTGAAACGCAAGTGGATTTGATATTTTGGTGGAAAGAATTTAATGACGAAAGTCATTCTGAAGACGGTGTCTATCTTTCAGACAACGATGGTGCAACCTTCGTGAAAGTGTTTGACTTGGTAGGTGGCAGTAAAACATGGCAAGAGATAGTGTTGGACATTGATAATCTGGCTTCACTGAATGGAATGACATTAAGTAGCACGTTTGTTATCAAACTGCAGCACCGCGACAATTATGGAATTTCAACAGATGGATTTGCCTTTGATGACATCAGTGTACAATAACGAAGGAGTGTTTTTTGGGCTGGTAAATTCATCTATTCGAGCCTCATTTCACTCTTGTCCAAAATAAAATGGTCATTCATCTGGAACCACCTGTCATTCCTGCGAAAGAGGCTGTGTCGCAATCTACAATATAATGCACTATGTGTCACTGATACTG
>JBFFBT010000190.1:0-11704 GCA_041560255.1 Myxococcota bacterium
AATCGTTACTGGAAAACAGAGTAAGCTTCCGGCTGCCTACTTTGACGTGTACCGCGGATTCGGGTTCGATTGGGCTCAAACAGCGCAACCGGTTGCTTGCTCGCAAGGTGTCGAGCTTCTCTTCGATCCAAGCATGAGGGCTTTTGTCAGGTTGCTTCATGTTACGATCCATCGGCCGATCGGCTCGAAATGAGAAATGCTTGGTTGGATGTCTTTTGAATACGGTAAGCTGTAGATGTGCTCGAGGTTGGAAAAGTGTTTGAGCAATCCGGCATTGTCCACAACAGAGTCGTCTTGTGAAGCGGTGGTGGAACAAAGCACGATTCCGATTAGCGGCACATGTTCTTGCGCCAGCACCCGCAGCACCAGCAATGCTTGGTTTACGACTCCCAAGCGGTTGGGCGCCACGACCAAAACTTGTGCCCGCAGCTTGAGCACGAGATCGAGATTGGTCTCTTGCCAGGTCAAAGGCGACAACAAACCGCCGGCTCCTTCCACCATGACAAGCTCGTGGGTTTGTGACAATTGCCGGATATTTTTACACCAACCATCGCTCGAAAGCAAAAGTCCTTCTCGATCGGCGGCTACGGGCGGCGCCAAGGGCGCTTTGAGGCGATTGAAGGCTTCTCGGGGGTATTTTTGTCCGGTGGCCGAAGCCAACCTGACTCCGTCCTCGCAGGCCGGATTTTCGAGATCGCAACCCGATTCGACCGGCTTGACTGCTGCAAGCCGTCTGCCCAAATGGGTGAGTGCACGTGCCAGACCGCATCCCACATACGTTTTGCCTACACCGGTGTCGGTGCCGGCTACGAAAAAAATGTTGTTTGGTTGTCTGGAGATCGGGATTGAGGCCGGATTCAATCGGAAATCTCCTGTACAACCGCCCAGTGGATCGCATCGATCAGCATACCGATCTCATCCAGAGTGATCGAAAGCGGAGGCATCAATACGATCACATCTCCCAGAGGACGTAAAAAGACGCCTTTTTCTCTGGCCCGGCGACAAACTCTTGCACCCATCCGAAGGTTTTTGGGAAAAGAGGTTTTTTTCAATTTATCTCGGACCAGTTCGACTCCCACCGCCATACCGTATTGCCTTATGCTGCCCACTGCCCCGATGGCGTGAAGCTTTTCGAGTTGGTTTTCAAGATGTTGGATTTTCTCGCTCAGGTTGAGAAAAAATCCTTCTTCTTCAAACAGCTCCAAGGTGGCAAGGGCGGCCGCGCAGCCCAATGCGTTGCCCGTGAAGGTATGGCCGTGAAAAAACGTTTTACCTTCTTCCGGTTGACCCAAAAAAGCTTCGTATACATTTTGGGTCGTGAGGGTGGCTGCGATCGGCAGGTATCCACCGCTGAGTCCCTTGGCGATACAAACGATATCGGGTGACACTCCTTCGCGCTGGCAGGCGAACAGCCGACCGCTTCGGCCCATTCCCATGGCCACTTCGTCGACGATGAGCAATACCCCATATTGTTTGCACAACGCGGCAAGTCTTTGGAAGTACTCTTTTGGGTACAAAATCATACCGGCTGCGCCCTGCATACGGGGTTCGGCGACGGCGGCGGCCAGCTCGTGCGCATGAGACGCAAACAGTTGTTCGAGCTTGTGGATACAAAACTCAAGGTGTTTGAGATGATTCATGTCTTGAGGTGGTCTGTATGGATCGGGAACCGGCGCTCGGACGACGTCGAATAAAAGTGGAGCAAATCGGGAGTGAAACAGCTCGATGCCGCCTACCGAAACCGCGCCGATGGTGTCTCCGTGGTAGGCGTTTTCGAGCGCCAGGATTTTTTTCCGGCGCCGGTTTTTTCCTCCCTCGCATTGCTGCTGGTACTGGATGGCCATCTTGACAGCCACCTCCACCGCGGTCGATCCGTTGTCGGAAAAAAACACCTTCTTGAGGCCTGTAGGCGCCATATCTGCAAGTTTTTTCGCCAATTGGACGGCCGGTACGGTCGTGTTGCCAAGCAGGGTGCCGTGGGCGATGCGGTTGAGTTGCTCCTGGATGGCTCGGTCGATCTCGGCGACCCGATGGCCGAACACTGCGCACCATAATGAAGCCACTGCGTCCAGGTAGCGCTTGCCGTCGAGGTCGATAAGGTAGTTGCCTTCTGCGGCCGCGATAATCAAAGGATCGTCTTCGGCGTAGACGCTCTGGGGGGTAAATGGGTGCCAGAGGTGTGCAAGGTCTAAAGAGAGTATTTGATTGCGGTAGGTTTCTTCATTCATGACGGGATTCTTTCGATGGTTGGTCGCCCGGCGGGGTGTTTTGGATGTTCGGCACGAAGCCCGCGTCCTTTATCATGTCGAGGTCGGTTTGCAGACCTTGCCCAGAGGTTGTGAGATAGCCGTTTGTAAAGATCGAATCAACCGCATACAAAGCCAAAGGCTGCATGCTTTTCAGGCATCTCTCGCGACCTCCTGCGAGCCGAAGCTCGCATCGGGGGTGCACCAGGCGAAACATGGCCAAGCTGCGCAGGCACTCCGCCGGGGTGAGCATCGAGCGGTTTTGCATGGGTGTGCCCGGACGCGGATCGAGAAAATTGACCGGGACGGCGTGCGCGCCGAGCCCGCGGACGGTAAAAGCCAGCTCGACGCGATCTTCGATTTCTTCGCCCAAACCCAAAATTCCGCCACAGCAAAGCTCCAAGCCGGCCTCTTTGGCGTTTTTTAGGGTTGTGAGCCGATCTTCGTAACTGTGGGTGGTGACCACCTGGGGAAAAAACCGGCGGGAAGTTTCCAGGTTGTGGTTGTAGCGATCAACCCCGGCGGACTTCAAGGATACGGCCTGGTTGAACGATAGCATTCCCAAAGAGGTGCATAGGTGAAGATCCGGATGGGTTTTCTTCAGGGTGGCGGCGCTTTGACAAATCGTCTCGATCTCCCGGTTGGTCGGTGAGCGAGAGCTGGTCACCATACAGTAAGTCAAAGCGCCGAGCCGCTTGGCCTCAAAGCCCGCTTCGACCAGAGACTCGGAAGATCCGATTTGTGCTTGGTTTACACCCGTACGGTAACGGGCGGCCTGGCTGCAAAACGCACAATCCTCCGAACAAACTCCGCTTTTTGCGTTTTGCAGGATCTGCAGGGTGACCTTTCTGCCGTGGTAATGTCGGCGAACCCGGAAAGCGGCTTGCAGGACTGCCAACAGCTCGTCGTCACCGGATTGAAGCACCGAAATCGCGGAGTTTTTGTCTATCGGGTTTCCGTCCAAAACGTCTTGTGCCAACGCGTCCCATTTCATAGCTCTACGTTTTGAACCAGATTGAAGCCCGATGTCAAGAGGCGTCATGCACGTGTTTATTTGTCTGGGCCGAAGACCGAACCTTGGTATTGCACCACCAGCTCAACCGCCCAACCGGCGAAGGTGTTTTTCCCCCACATGTCTTTTGAGGCCGCAAGCTCAAGGCCCAATCCGTGATGAAATAAATACGTCAAAGCGATTCCGGCGCCCAGATACGATCCGTCGACCTGACCGGTGACATTTTGGTCCGAGTCTCCCAGGTTGAATACCCCGCTGGAGCCGATTCGCACCCATAGTCGCTCCATTGTTTCCACCCCGAAAGAGGCCGACGCCGTCAGATCGTCCGAAAAGGGTCCCCCTCGGATGCGGTAACCCAATGCAGAGTCGAAATAATTTTTGATCCCCAGGGGAAGACCGCCGCCAAAAAGGATTTTGGCTTGGGCATTTGCATATCCGGGTCCCAATCGTACCCGATCATCGTGTTTTTCGTATCCGGTGGGGATTTCGAGCTTGGCTTCAAAGGCCAACACCAGGTTTTTTTGGTATGGCCCGTAACGCACTCCGAGTACCATATCCGACAAGCCGTTTACGTCGATCCGGCCTCCCTTACCCCTGCTGTAGTCCGAGTGCATGAATTTGGCGGTGTTTTCGAAGGTCAGAGTGAGTTGGTCCAAAAGGCCTGCTTCGGCGATGAGATTGAATGCAAACTCCCGAAATCGGGCTTCCGGGTCCCACCAATCCCCGGACACCGTATCGCCGTCCGCGTCGAAAATCGAATCGGCTTGATAGTATTTGCCGGCCAGTCTGAGAAAAATGTTTCCCTTGGGTTGCACCCAAGCGCCTGCCATGGCTGCGGTATGGATGCATAGGGTTGCGGACATGATGAAAATGATGGTTGATTTCTTGTTCATGACATATTTGCCTCTCTATCCGGGTGGTTCGATGAAGCCTATTCTACCTCGAGAGTCTCATCGGCTGCCCATCGGTAGAATGACTCGTCATAGTTGCGGGTTTTGACGAAACCCGCCATCCTGAGCACGACAGCGAGATGTGCCGAGCGAATGCCTGCGGTACAATATGTGACGATATGATCTTTTTTGGACAATCCGGCCCGCTCGAACAGGTCTTCCAGCTCGGATTGGCTTTTGATCCTACCGGATCCGTTGAATACCTGATCGAACGGCAATAAAACCGCGCCGGGGATGTGTCCTCCTCTGGCTTCTTCAAACAACACCGCACCGTCATACTCTTTCTGGGTACGGGCGTCTATGATCTTCGCGGAGTTGAGGTGGGATACCACCCATTGCGTATCCGCCGAAAATGTAGGATCAAAAGTGTCGATGGTCAGAGAAACCGCCGGTTTGGATTCAAAACTGGTCGATATGGGATAACCCGCTGTTTTCCAGGCGGTAAAGCCTCCGTCGAGCAGGCATGCTTTGCGGATACCCGCCATGTGCAACATCCACACAAAGCGTCCGTCTTCACCCCAACCGCTTTTGGGGTCGGCAACCACGATGACCCGGCTGGAATTTGTGATTCCGAGTCCACCGAGGGCTTTTGCCAGGTCTTTTGGAGGCAGCACGGTGCCCCAGCCTTGGTCTGAAGATTTTCCTTTCAGGTTGGAAAAATCCTGCCAGGCAACCGATATGGCTTTGGGTATATGTCCCTGTTGGTATTCCTGCGGGTTTCGGGCATCGAGCAACACCAGGTTCGGATCATCGAGATGTTTTTTGAGCCATACAATGCCGGTAATGTAGCTGTTGTCATCGTAATTGAAACTATCAGGGTTGTTGTTTCTTTGCCCGGCCACAACCATACAAAGCGGCAGCATAAGCCCGAAAAACATAGGCCCGGCGCCTGGTTGAAATACCCTCTTCAACATGAACGCTCGGCTCTTTCTGCTTGCGGCAGGGCTATCGGGTGGGACTCGACAGGCAGGTTTCTTTTTCCGCGTACATCATACAGCGAGATGGCATCAAGCCTGCATGTGTTTTGACAACGCCCGCAACCCATGCATTCGGTTGACCTGATAAGGCCGTTTTTTTTCATCAGCTTGGTAAGCGGAATACCCATGTCGCAAGCAAGCTCGCATTGTCTACAACCGCTGCAGCGATCCCGATCGATTTCGATCCGAAAAAATCCGATTTTTCCCACCAAGCCCCAAATCGCCCCGAAGGGACACAGGGTGCGGCAAAAATTGCGGTTGCCCAGCCAGGGTAGCAGGATGAAGCTGCCCCAGTAACCGTAGAAAACAAATGCGTTCAATGGTTTGGATACTTGTTGGGCCAACTCGCCGCCGACCCAGGCAAGTGGGATGGTAAAAAGTCCCGCCGTCATCACCGGCCACTTGAGGTGTCGAAGCCGCCACCAAGTCTTGGTTCTTTGGGTGGAGCTGCGAAAAGGGTATCCGGCGGTCTCTCTTAATGCTACACAAGGGCAGAACCAGCCGCAGTCAGCCCCCCGGCCGAACAGCACCACCGGAATGAGAAAGACAAAAAATGTCAACGTGCCGAAAACATGTATACCGGGAAACGGCTGTCCCTCCGGGGTGCCTATCCGAGGTACATCGAAAGGATGGATCCATGGAACGACAAACCATGCCAGGGTCACGCCTGCAACGATAAAAGTGATGCGTTTGCGCTGGTATGAGTTTTTCTCGGTAAAAATCCTCCAAAGTCCCATACCGCCGATGATCAGGCCCTCCAGAATATTCCCAATCTGCAACTTCATCAACTGGGCTCCGGCCAGAGCGAGCAGGCAGATAAAGAAAAAACTTTGAATATTGAATAGTTTTTGTACCAGCTCTCCAAAAGATACGGGGAGCTTGCTTGTCGAGGTCGAGCTCATCATT
Source organism: Myxococcota bacterium (assembly GCA_041560255.1). Taxonomy (GTDB): domain Bacteria; phylum Myxococcota; class B64-G9; order B64-G9; family B64-G9; genus JBFFBT01. The sequence continues at coordinate 6,092 of JBFFBT010000190.1, forward strand.
TCACCAACGGACAAAAGGTGTTATCGGTTTGACCAACCGCCGGTTACCGTGATGGTAATGGTGACAATGGTTTTGTCCGGGCAGTCGATTTCCTCAGCGATTGTGTACCTGAAAATATTGCCGTCGGTGGAATCGGTGTTTTTGATATGCAGATTGGCTTTTGCGTTGCTCGATATACCTGCTGCGCAGCTATAGAGGCATGCCAGACAACCGGTGGTGTCCGATTTTGGATCTTGGACATCTTCTTTGGTGCGGTTACCTCCGAAACGGATTTCCAAACCCAGTTTGGATTGGATCTCGGCGTCTTGTGGTACTATTTCCTCCAAAAACTCTTCCACCAGGTAAGATTTGCCGGCTCCGTCCCAAGTGATCGAAAACGCAAGCTTGCTGCCCTGGGTAAAGACGTTTTCTTCGGCCAAGTTGTCGAAGTTGACGGTGTTGAGATCGTCGGCGCCGAGTTGCTTGAGTGCCTGGTAGTACTGGTAAGGGGATACATCGGTGGAAAAGATCGCCTTGTCGGGACTTCCGTTCGTGCCGTCTTTGTGCACCAACAAATGCCAGGTTCCGGCTTCGGCCGGATTTGCGTTGTAGGTCGCCTTCAGGGTGATCGACTTTGCGACGGAATCAACGAAAATATCTCCTTGGGAAAAAGGATCGCTGTACCCCGAATCTTCGCCGCAAGAGAGCAGCCCGATCGATAAAATACTCAAAATACACAAACAATTCAAACACTTCATCACAGATCTCCTTTTCTCGCTCATGCTCCCGGATCCTACTTGAAGATCTGTACAATGGAAAATTCGATATTGTCAATAGACATATCCTATTTCATGGCGGCGATTGGGATGTAACATATTGATTCGTGGTGTTTTGATGTGATGAAAAAAATATATCTCCTTCTATGTGTCCAGGAAAGTTTTTTGTTGGGAAAGAAAAAAGGCGTACACAGAGCGGCATGCCGGCACAGGAACAATTCCTCATTTCATATTGTCTATCACCATTGATGTGAGCTCCTAATCGTCGTCGTCCAGCTCGGCGGACAAGACCACGATCCCCACTCTGCCTGGAGATTTGATTTTTTGGGTCAGGTCGAAAGCCTGGCCTTGGATGAAAAGCACGGCTTTCTCCCTCGAAGCTTGTTGGACGGCCGCAAGCTGCTTCGAGCCTTCTTTGGCGTATAAAAATATGCTGTGGGAGGTGTCTCGGTAGCAAATCCACCCATTTGTTTTGGTTACTTCGGTAGGATCCGGGATGAAGTAACCGCTTGAGTCGTTATTGCCTACTTGTAGGCTGGTTTGGATAAACATGCCTTTGGGTTTTTGTGCGACCAGCTTGGTTCCTTTCTTTCCGCGTTTGAGATCTTCCCAATTCATTTCGATGAAGGTTATGGAATCGAGATCGAGTTCTTTGATCGAGCTTTGGTATGCTTGGAACACACCCCCGATGCCGTTGAATTGAAAACCTTTGGTTGGGTGGGTTTGAGAAACCAACAACATCGTCGACCAGTCTTCACCCGGATCCCAAACTGGAGCGAAGATGGGTTTGAGGGAGGCGTTGTCGGTGCCCATGTCTTCAGAGTCTTTATCTTCGATCTCTTCTTCGTCGAAGTTTTCTTCGTCTCCTTCGGGATCGATTCGTTCTACTGCCCGCATTGCAAAGCGTTTGTGAAAAAAGATATCTCGATTTTTAAAATTTGGATCCCCATCCAGGTTGCCTTGACTTTGTTTGGAACAAGAGTATTTCGTTTTACAGTCCGTTCCCTGCAGCAAAGAAGCGCGTTGTAGTGAAATGGTCTGTTTGCTCTTGGCCTTGTCCCAGTACTTGTAGGCCCCATGAGCGTGGCCATAGAATACATTACCGATATACCGACCGAATCGGTTTCCAAAACCATTGCTGATTCCATACCCGGCGTATGCCAATACGTTGTTTAAGACGGTCAAGCGTGTATGGTCGCCCTGCTGCAGGTTGTGGTCCTCACCGAGGTAGAGCCAGTTGTACGCCAAGGTGTTGTTTTTGATGAGCGCACAACCTCCATCTGGATTTTTGGGTCCTTGGTTGCCTATTTGGATCTTGATGTTGCTCATCAGGGTATTCAAGATAACCGTATTGGAGACTTCGTTCCAATCCTCTCCGGGCTCATGGGTCGGTTTTCTCTCGAGCTTGGTCCCCAAGGCTGCAATGTAGATACCCGGACCGGCGCAGTTGATGACAATCGAGTTTCTGATTTTGACTCCGGGATTGGTGAAATGAACGCAGGGAGTGCCCAAAGGGCCATATCGTAGACTGAGTTCATCGTCGGGTTTGTACTTGTAGCGGGTATAGCCGTCGATGACAAAGCCGTCCAAGACGGCATTGGCGTGAGCCTTTTCTCCTTTGACGATGGGTTGACCGGAGTAAGATGAGCTTTGTTGCGGCAGCTTTTGCCTGAGAATCATCGCGTTGCATCGCGGGCTGGATCTACAATGTGCTTTGGCATGATCTTCGGCTTGCATGAGCCGGGTGAGATGTTTGAAGGGGTGCCGCTCGGTGAAGTCCGGGTTGTATCCCCCGACCAGCGTAAGATTGGGTTTGTCGATGACAAACCTTCCGCTCCCGCCCGGACCGACGTAGTCTCCTTTGGCTACGTGGATGACGTCACCCGAAAAAGCACTTCGAAGTGCTTCGTCGACCGTGCCGAGCGGAGATTCCTTCGATCCATTTCCGGATGCGCCCTGACTGACATAAATGTCTTTGGCGTTTGCGGCAAAACCGACGATGAATACAAACATTGATAGTATTACTTTGTGCATGGATATCTCCTTTGCCGGCGGTGTGTCAACCACACTTTCTCCATCTGGTGGATTCGGTGCGATATTCCAAATCGCCTTCACGGATATCCGGACAGTAGCGATAACATTGGACTTCGTGCTTAAATGTTTTCTTGAAGCATTCTTTGAACTTGCTGCTTTTTTTGATCAACGCCGGCATGAGCTTACCGGTTATCTCCCACCGCTTGCTGTCGGCGACATCCTCGACCGTCTTGGCGATCTCCGCGTTCAGTTTTTCTGCATACTTTTTTGCCTGCTCCTTACCTTTGTTGATGGCTCTGGAATTGTCGGGTTTAAGCTCGATGACCATGCACTTGCTTGCCAAAATGCAATCGGCCCGTCCTGCGTCTGAAATGGGAAACTCGTATACCGTGCAGCGGCTGCTGCTCTTTTGGTAGCGCAAGTGTTCTTTGTTGCCCACTTTGAGCATGTACTTGGCCACCGGATGATTGGCTCCCCGCAATCCTTGAGTGCTTTTCATAAACGAGCTCCAGTTGGACAATACGGTCTTTTTGAAATTTTCTGCTTGGCTTTTATGAGTGGCGTCGTTTTTGATGACCTCATCCAGCTTCTCGACGGCTTTTTCCTTGAGCCGTTCAAAGTCTTTCTTTTCTTGATTGATACGATCTTTGGCTCTTTTACTTGAATCTACTGCAGCTGTTTTTCGCTGGTCTTCCTTGGCCTCACAGATCGCTTTGACGATCTTTTCGGCTTCATCATGGGATACCTTGTTGACGCTATTGAAATCTTTCTTAAATGCCTGGAAAGCTTTTTGTGCTTCATTCCACGAGTCGGCGGCTGGCGATGTTGAGAAAAAAGAAAGTGCAGAAAATATGATGAAAAAAATACATACGAGTTTCTTGTACACGTTTCCCCCCCTTTCTGGATCAGGGTGTCGGCAGCGTTTTGATAATGATCATGTCCTTCTATGGTTTGCATCGATCATTTCATAGGTCTTACGATCTGTCAAATCACTACCATCAATTTTCTCTTTTTGCTCACCTTGCGGGTTCTTTAGCTAGAAGCAATAAAAGCGGGATTTTTAAACAAGAACAGGAAAGGAGGCACACAACATGAAGCGAGGCTATTTTTGGGTTGTTTCTGCTTTAATACTGGTCATGGCTGGAGGATGTAGCGACTCGTCTTTCGATAGCCAGACCACGAGAGAAATTGCAGATACGGACTGGACCCAGTTGAGTCCTGGGGACAAAATCCCCAATCGGTACATTGTCATGCTTAAACCGGGTGCGGCTAAAAACATGACCTATGATACGCAGCCCAGGTACACAGTCGCCCAAGTCGCAGCTGAAATAACAGGTACTTATGGAGGCGGCAACATCCATCACATTTACGAAAACAGCATATTGGGTTTTGCGCTCACAATCAATGAAACCATGGCCGAATTGCTCAAAGAAGATTCCAGAGTGCTTAGCGTGACCCAAGATGGCATATCGAAAGCTGTTGGGACTTTCTCAGACACCCAGGATAACGCAACTTGGGGAATCGATAGAGTCGATCAGCGCGATTTACCTCTCAATAAAACCTACACCTACAACACAACGGCATCCAATGTTCATGTATATGTCTTGGACAGTGGTATACGTACTACCCACAACGAATTTACAGGGCGGCATGGTGAGAGTAAAGACTTCATGGATGATGGCAATGGGATTGAAGACTGCTTTGGTCATGGCACCCATGTCTCAGGAACCATTGGTGGCACGACTTACGGTGTTGCAAAGGGTGTGACCATTCACACAGTCCGCATACTCGGTTGTGACGGAAATGGGCCCGATTCTGGTGTCATCGCGGGCATTGATTGGATTACTGCCAATCACATTAAACCGGCTGTGGCCAATATGAGTATCTATTCCGGCTCCGTCAATACTGCAATGAACTCTGCGTTAAAAAAATCATTTGAAGCTGGAGTTACCTATGCAGTGGCAGCAGGTAATTTTATGAAAGATGCCTGCACAGACTCACCCAGCAGTGCCCCCGAAGCCATCACCGTAGGTGGAATGAACAGCAATGATTCTCGCTGGGCCTTGTCCAACCATGGGAAATGTGTGGATATTTTTGCTCCGGCATCCAGTGTGATTTCCGCCCACCATCAATCAGATACCGCTACCACAAGCATGACCGGAACATCCATGGCATCTCCCCATGTAGCTGGAGTGGCGGTGCTCTATCTTTCATCCAATCCCAACGCATCACCGCAACAAGTAACCCAAGCCATTTTAGGTGGAGCAAGCAAAAACAAGTTGTCTGGACTACAATCCAACGATCCTAACTTGTTAGTGTATTCATTGATCAGTGATGGACCCAGCCCCACACCCACGCCTGGACCCACACCGACACCAGGGCCAACGCCAACACCAACACCTGGACCTACACCTACTCCAGAACCTGGCATTGAAACCTGTGAAGGCGGATTCTGTGGCAAGAAAAGTGCAGGAAGATGCTGGTGCGATGATCTGTGCGAGCAATACAAAGATTGCTGTGAAGACAAAAAAGCAATCTGTGACGAGGTTCAACCTACCCCAACTCCCGATCCAAATTCCTGTGTAGGCAATTGCGGAAAAAAGGCCCCCGGCGGTTGCTGGTGTGACAACTTGTGTGAAAGCTACAACGATTGTTGTGATGACAAAAAGCCGGTCTGTGGCTAGTCGAATCAGATCTTTCCACAATCCTTCATAGTTTTCATACTATTTGATATCTGGAAATGTTTTTGCCCATGTGCATGAAAAAGCCTTTTCCAGCCATTCTTTGGTTGGGTCCCAAATTAGAGCAAAGATCACGAGTGTCC
>JBFFBT010000191.1:0-11670 GCA_041560255.1 Myxococcota bacterium
ACACGGAATCGGTCGGTACATCGATCTCGGTGTCACCCGCGTTATCATCAATAACCACCCGCTTGGCTTCATTTGAGCTCAGGCTTCCTTCCGGACCGCATGCGCCAAATGAAAAAACCAATACCAACGCAGACAATACAACCAATACTTTTCTCATCCTCTCCTCCTCCTTGTTCTCGTTTTGACCAGCACTGCTCCAGTTGCCCCTGCAACACCATCTCCTATCATAAATACGGAGAAAACCGAAGAATCTGTTTATTATTATACTAATCCAAGAATAGAAAAAACAATTATAACATTTCAAAGCACTAAATCTAACGACACATAACCTAACTTGGTATTGGTGTCAACCCTAAACCTAATATTTATTCACATAAATGAGATTTATCACGAATTTATAAAAGACAATATGCAGTTAATCAAAAAAATGCACAATTGAGAGGTTCCTTTGTCTTCCCCAGTGAACCGGGTGCCGCCTCCAAACAAGTCTGGCTGAAATGTTTTATAAAAATAGTAGGTTAATGATCTCGAAGGGATACAAAGAAACCACCATTACCCGCAGATTTGCTTTTTGTCCGAACAGCAATCTCCATAATACTCACAATAGCTGTCACACCAGCATCCGCCCGGGGCTTGTTTGCCGCAATATCCCTGGCAAGAGCTGGGGCTCGGTCCAGGCGTAGGTGTGGGTGCCGGCGTGGGCGTAGGCGTGGGTCCCGGGGTGGGAGTCGGAGTCGGATTGGTGCCGCAGAATTGGTCGTAGTCGGCACAACAATCTCCATATTGCTTGCAGAGATTGTCACAGTAACAGCTACCGGATTTTTGGCCGCACATCCCTTGGCAGGAGTCTCCCGGGGTCGGTGTCGGGCCGGGAGTCGGTGTGGGGGTCGGATTTGGTCCGCCTCCGGGCGCGGGAATCACCTGGTTGGGGCCTCCGCAACCATGTTGGCCGGCGCCTGACTGCATACAGCTGCTGACCGAGCTGCAAACGTTGGTTTGCGACAGAGCCTTGCCCATAGCGCAACTAAAGGTCGCCTCGGACGGACCGATGTACAAATTTGTGATACCGGATACATACCATGCGGCGCCCGCGTTGAACACCCGGCTTTTGAACGGATCGTTGTAGGCCAAACACGAGTTGGCATACACTCCATGACCCGCCAAACTCATGGAGAAACTCGTCAACATTTGCCCGCCGGTAAGCTGCAAACCGCCGGTATACCCATGACCCACACGACCCCATACTTTGAGCCCGGAGCAAGACAGATAGTTGTTGACATTGGTCAAGCTCTCACCGCTACCAATGGCGCTGGTGGAAACATATCCCCGGTTTTTGGCAGTGGTGTTGTTTTTGCTTATGGCCGATGTCGAACTCGAAATGGTGGAGCATTCGGTGGTCCAATAGGTTTCCATCGAGCTGTTGGGACAACTGGGATAAAAGCTACTTTCTTGCACCGCCAAGGGATAGTAGGTATCGTACCCTACGTTGTATACCTTGTAGGTTTCGGGATCATATGAAAAATTCATAAAATCCATTCCGTAGGTGTCTTGGTTGTTCAGTACCAGGTATACGATGCCGGGTTGAGAATTTGCAACCACACTGGCCCATTCTTCGACATCGATCACGTCGATAACCATGTTTTTTATGATATTGGGATCGAGATCTTCGGTCGAATCTGGACTGATAATGATATTTTTGCCGGCATCGGCCCCCTGGCTTCCCAGGTTGTCAACCGGTCCGCAAGCCTGCACCCAGGCTAGCGCCATAAACAACGCTACAACTTTCAAACATCCTCTCATTTTTGCACCCTCCGCTAAAGGTTTTACAATCAATCTGAATATCATCAATTTCACATCAAATCAGACCCGCTTTTGTTTTTCTCGCCTCCTTTCCACATCTCACATCCATATCTCAACTTTCCCGCTCGTACCCGTATAGAATCCCAGCCGTTTTCTCGCTCTCGGGCCGGATACATGCTTTTGCTGATGTTGGATTAATATTCAACCAGGTAATAGAAGCTCCCAACTCCACCCACCTTGCATTGCTTCATCTATCCATCCATCTCCACATTGATTCATCCACACATTTCACCTGCCACCCTCCCGCGTACGAAAGCGCCCAATCGAGACCGTGCACAAGTTGTCGACTTTAGTGCATTAAACTATATAAGGTGCACGGTTGTCAATCCCCTCTCAACTAATAGTAAAAAACACAATCAAACATAATAAATATTATATTACCAATAACTCAAATATAACCTAATAAACGATTTTTCCGTCTACCCAAACCGGGTTTCACAGCCCTTGACATCCGGACGGAATTCTGGCCTTCTCGCCGGCGTGACGGTTACAAAACACATCAAAGCGAAAAACGGATTGTTCTTTTTTTGGCTTCCCTTGGCGTTTACCTGGCTCATGATGTCGATGGAAGGACCTATCCTGACATCTGTGATTGCCCGACTCGATCAGGCAAAATCCAATCTGGCGTCATTTGGAATCGCATTTTCGTTGGCCATGATGGTAGAAGCCCCGATCATCATGATCATGAGCGCATCCACTGCACTTGCAAACCACCCCATCAATCTCAAAAAGCTTTATCGTTACACCTTGGGAGCCAATCTCCTCATCACCGCGATCATGTTGCTCATCTTGACTCCGCCAATTTTTCTCTTTCTTACCGAACAACTCATGCAATTGCCGAAATCCATTTCACACATGACCCACATCACTACCGCCTTGCTGTTGCCTTGGCCGGCAGCCATTGGATTTCGTCGCTATTATCAGGGCGTGCTGATACGCCACCAGTCCACCCGCAGAGTAGCTTACGGTACAGTCATCCGGCTTGCCAGTGTCATATGCGTAAGCCTGGCATGTTTTGTTTGGACCGACATACCCGGCGCCTACCTGGGCGCCTTGTCTCTGTCTACCGCTGTAACTCTCGAAGCGGTGGCGACCAGATTGATGGCCGACGCGGTATTGAAACGTATTAAAACGATCGCCTCCTCTACAGTCCAGGAAATGAGCTATCGTCAAATACATCGTTTTTATTATCCGCTGGCGCTTACCTCGGTCATCACCTTGTCGGTCCATCCAATCGTGACCTTTTTTCTGAGCCATAGCCGTATGCCCATAGAATCCCTCGCGGTGCTTCCGGTCTTACAAGCCTTGACATTTATCTTCCGCAGCATCGGATTGTCCTATCAAGAAGTGGTGGTGGCCGAAGCGGGCGCCGGTGTGCATACCATATCCGAGCTCAAATCATTTGCAATCAAGCTGGCGGCTTCTTTGAGCATTTGTTTGGGCATACTATGTTTCACCCCGCTTATCGAGCTTTGGTACCGACATGTCGCCGGCCTCTCAGAAGACCTGATATCCCTGGTTGTTTTTCCAACCCGCCTGCTCATCATATTGCCCGCAACGACGGTATGGATTTCCTACCAGCGAGGTATATTGGTAACATCCAACATGACCGCATCGATCACAACCGCCACCATGATCGAGCTCTCCGGGATTATCACCGCGCTTGTTCTTTCGGTAGGATGGCTCGATTTGGTGGGTATTGACGCGGCGGCCTTTTCGTATCTTGCCGGGAGATTCGCAGCCTGCGCCTATCTGCGCAAACCATCCCTTGAAGCCAAAAGCCGCTTGAGCCGGTTGTAAATCGTTTGGCCGATCCTGGGTATTGCTTTTTAGCCCAAAACAGGATCATGATAACAGTATTGACCGAAAGAAAAAGTGTAATCGATCATACCAAAAGGAGTGGCGATCATGACCAAACAAAAACGCTATGTCGTTATCGGCGGATCGGCGGCCGGACCCAAAGCGGCAGCCAGAATCCGCAGGCTGGATCAGGAAGCCGAAATCTGCATCGTGCAAAAAGATCCCGATCTTTCCATGGCGTCCTGTGGCTATCCATATTACATCGCAGGATGTTTCGACGATCGCAACGCACTTTTATGTACTCCCACCGGCGTGATCCGGGATCCCACATTTTTTCAGAACGCAAAAAACATTCGAGCCTACATCCGCACCGAAGCGACCCACATTGATAGGACCAACCAAACAGTCACATGTAAAGATCTCGCAACCGGAAATGAATTTTACCTTGCGTACGACAAGCTGATCCTGGCAACCGGCGCACTGCCCAAAATCCCTTCTTTACCCGGAACAGATCTTTCAGGCGTCACGGCGCTTCACTCGATGCAGGATGTAGACTTCCTGCGAGGCATCCGAGACGCGCAAAAAGTCAAAAAGGCGGTTGTCATAGGAGCAGGGCTCATCGGAATCGAGACCTGCGAGGCGTTGCAGCAATCGGGCATCGAAGTCACGGTGGTCGAAATGCTCCCTCAAATCCTGATGTTTTTGGACTGGCAACTTGCCAAGATACTCGAAAACCATGTCGGCAGCAAAACCTCGGGCATCATCACCGAAAAAACCGTATCTGCCTTCCTGGGCTCGGGCGGCAAGCTCGAAGAAGTGCTTCTCGACGACGGCGCCAAGCTGCCCTGTCAGCTCGCCGTGGCGGCCACGGGCGTAAGGCCGAACAGCATTCTGGCCAAGCAGGCCGGATTGAAAATCGGGGAGTATGGCGGAATATGGGTCGACAAATACCTGCAGACCTCGGATCCAAACATCTATGCCGCGGGTGATTGCGTCGTGATACCCAACCTGGTCACCGGGTATCCCGTCCATGCACCCTATGGAGATCTGGCCAACCTGCAAGGCCGGGTGGCCGGAGAAAACGCCGCGACTTGCAACCAGTCCGTCTTTCCAGGCACATTGCAGACCGGCATATGTAAAGTGTTTGACTTTTCCGCCGGTTCGACCGGGGCTACGGAAAAAAGTGCAAGGCTTTCGGGCGCGAAAGAAGATGTTGTTTCCGTCGTGATCGCAGGTCCCGACAAACCGTTTTTCATGAACGGCAAGTTGCTCCTGACCAAACTGATTGCCAACCGTCGAAATGGAAAAATCCTAGGGATGCAATGCATCGGTCCGGGTGATGTCAGCAAACAAGTCTCTCAGGCAGCGCTCTCCATTCGGGGAGGAATGACCGTCACCGATCTCGCTACCGCAGATCTCCCTTATGCTCCGTCCTACGCGCTGCCCATCGATAATTTTATCGTTGCGGCCCATGTACTGCAAAACAAGATCGAAGGCCGTTTTACGGGCATTTCGGCTATCGATGTGAAACAAAAGATCGATCAGGGTGAAAAACCTTTCCTGCTGGACACTCGAGGTCCAGACGAGTATGAGATAATGCGACTGGGCATTGGAGAGACGCTCATACCTCTGGGAGCATTGCGCTCTCGGATTAACGAGCTGCCCAAGGAGAAAGATCGCGAAATCATCTGTTTTTGCAAGATTTCTCTGCGGGGATACGAAGCCGCGTTGTATCTTCAATCCCAAGGATATAAAAATGTAAAAGTCATGGAAGGCGGGCTGATGGCCTGGCCTTACAAGAGAGAAAAATAAAACCAATAGAAAAGGAAATGAAATGACCCTGACCAATCTCTTGGCCATCATTGCATTTATTTGCTCCATCGTGCTTTTACAACTAAGACCACGCACCTATCCCATCATAGCGCTCATCGCAAGCGGCCTGCACCTGGCGATGTCATTTCGACTGGTGCGTTTTGCCATCCCGGGAGTGCCTTTCAGCCTGGTGCTGGGGATTGTGCTGACAGCAGCCGGTGTGCTCATGTTTCTCAAAGTAGGCACAAAAAACCTTTCAGCCACATCGGCGATTCTTGCTTTGGCCGGCATCATACAGCTTTTGATTGGACTGAGAATTATACGCAGGCTGTAACAAATCCAAACCGCGTCTCACCCCCCCACCCGAACCAAGCCGGTCTAAATAGCATTTTGCTGCATTAACAAGGGAGATAACTGCGATCATTATTTTTGGTTGACATCCGACCGGGTTTCAATATAGGTGATAGACTTTAATCAGAATTATTTTATTCGGCTGGTATGTAGTTTGTACAGACAACTCATTTCTAGCGAGGGAGAACGACTATGTTCAAATGGAAGGGTCCCTGGTTCCTGGTGCTGCTGTTTCTGACGACGCAAATGAGTATGGCATTCGCGCAGGAGCGAACCATCACAGGAAAAGTAGAAGAGTCGGGCAGTGGAAAAGCCATATCCGGAGCCACAATCAAGCTGCAAGGCACCGATATCCAAACCATCTCCGCACCCGACGGAACCTTCGAGCTCACCGATGTCCCCGAGGGAGATCTCAACCTTGAAATCTCGAAAGATAACTATGGAACCTCGGTCGAAAAACTCTCCGCAGGCACAAATCAACTGCTTGCAGAGCTGACACAAGAAGACACCGAAGAAATCGTGATCACCGGACAAGCAACTTCGCTTGAAAAGAAGCACCTCGCCCATTCAGTATCCAAAGTCAGCGGCAAAGACATGACTTTAGTATCCGCACAGACTTTCACTGAGGCACTTCAAGGAAAAGTCGCCGGAGCCAACATCCAAGTCAACTCCGGAGCACCGGGTGGTGGTATTCAAATGAAACTTCGAGGTGTCTCAACCATAAACGGCAGATCAGAACCATTGTATGTAGTCGATGGCGTGATCATGACAGATGTGTCCATTCCATCAGGTTTGTCGGAGGTCACTGAATCACACTTGGGATCCAACTCGTCACGGTCTCAGGATAACGCAGTAAATAGAATGGCAGATTTTAACGTAAATGATATTGAAAGCATTCAGATTCTCAAAGGAGCTTCAGCCGCCGCAATATATGGCGCCAAAGCCAGCAACGGTGTCGTCATCATTACGACCAAAAAAGGAGAAGCAGGCAAGACGAGAGTATCCCTCACGCAACGATTTGGAATCTATCAACTCTCAAACAAACTGGGTGCAAGAAAATATAAAGACGTCGAGGAAGCTGTAGAAAGCAGAGGAGAAATAGCACGTGAGTATTTCGTCTCGGGAAAGACATACGATCACGAAGAAGAGTTGTTCGGGAATACCGATCTTTCTAATGAAACCAACGTAAGCATTTCGGGCGGAACGAACCAAACCGATTATTACGCATCAATTCTAGCCAGAAAAGATGCCGCAATTTTATTGGGTACAGGGCACGAAAAACAATCCCTACGCCTCAACATTGGACATGCTTTCAGCGAGAAATTTCAGATAAGAGCTTATACCAACTTAATCCACTCACTTACAAGAAGAGGAGTTACAAACAACCAAAATGACAATGGAGTGTCTCACTATTTTGTTTTGGCAAACACCCCAAGCTTTTTTGATCAACGTATCAAGGGCAGTCTTTGGCCAAAAAATCCTTTTTCACCCACAGGCAGTAACGCTCTGCAAACTGCAACTCTAATGAGTGACAAAGAAAACCTTTGGCGTATGATTGGCTCACTTCAGTCATATCTCGATGTATACAGCGACTATGAGCATAGAGTACAATTTAATACAAACGTTGGTGTCGATCGTTTTCAACAAAAGGATGACCTATATTTCCCCCCTGAGCTCTTTTTCGAACCTGCAGATGGTCTACCCGGTACGGCATTATTAACTTCAGCAGAGAGCCTGAATTTCAATCTAGGCGTCAACCTAGTATACACATACGAACCTGAATCAAATTTATTCCGCAGCATTGCCTCAGCAGGATTTCAACACGAAGAACGAGAGTTGAATATTGCCTATATTGTAAGTCGTTATCTCAATGGCGGTAAATCCGTAGTGGATGTAGGAAGTCAGTTTAGTATTCGAGAAAATCGAGAGTTAATCAAGGATCAAGGCTTTTATTTTCAAGAAGAATTGATTTTACTTGACGACAGCCTAACTCTCACCGGTGCAATCAGAGGAGAAAGAAGCAGTGTAAATGGAGATCCAAACGAAGTATTTTTCTACCCCAAAGCCAGCGTCGCATACAATATACCTGGATTGGAAGATGTATTCGATCGCATTAAAGTACGATTTGCCTACGGTGAAACCGGCAACCAACCCATCTATGGACAAAAATTCACTCCTTTAATCGCTTCTAACAACATTGAAGGCAACCCCGCAATTACCAATGGAGGCATTGCAGGCGACCCAAATATTAAACCAGAACGTCAACGAGAATTTGAAGGTGGACTCGATCTTATTTTATTGGATAATGCAATCGCCTTGGAGTTTACAGTCTACCAACGCAACATTACTGACCTACTTCTTCAACGCACTTTGGCTCCATCAACAGGATTTACTACTCAATACTTTAACGGAGGTGGATTGAGAAACCGAGGTATAGAAATTGCATTGGAAGCCAACCCTTTGGCACCGTTTGACGTTGCAGACCTTGAATGGATATTCAGAACAACATTTACACTCAATAGAAGCATGGTAACCGATCTACCCGTACCCGCTTTTTACACGGGCGGATTCGGTGTGGCAGTCGGAACTTTCAGAATTGAAGAAGGAAAATCCCCGACACAGATATATGGATGGGTGGGTTTGGATCCAGAAACCGGTCCAATCGAAACTAATATTGGAGATATCGAGCCTACATTCCGGATGTCTTTTTATAACCAATTATCCTACAATCGTTTCAATCTTTCATTCTTAGTCGATTGGCAGCAGGGGAGCGACGTGATCAACTTGACCAAGCTCACCTGGGATGGTGCGGGCAATTCAAGAGATTACGACCCACATGGTAGAGAACGATTTTTTGGCTGGTTGCCTGACGCTGGAGGTTTTGACTTTAGACCCTATGTAGAAGATGCAACCTTTATCAAACTAAGAGAAGTAACACTTTCATACAATTTGCCTGATCAATGGGCAGCCTATTTATATGCCACAAGCGCTAGAATCAGTTTGAGCGGGCGGAACCTCTTGGTTATCACCGATTACTGGGGCTTGGATCCTGAAGTAAGCAACTTCGGAAATCAGGCTATTGCCCGAAATATTGATGTGGGTCCTTATCCACCAAGCCGTAGTTTCTGGCTTTCATTTGACGTGAGGTTTTAGCCATGAAATATCAAAACATTATATTCATACTCAGCCTATTGATTTTAACAAGTCTTTCTGCATGCATGGATCTCGACGTTCCTGACTTCAACAACCCAAGCTTGGACGATTTCGAGAAGAATCCAACTCCATCCGCAGTAAAAAGCCTGGCAACCGGCTTATTGGTTGGACACCGTAGAGATGTTGCTGTACCAAATGGATATGTAGTCATGTTGGGAGTTTTAGGAAGAGAAGCATACAATTTTGATGTCGCCTCCGATCCTCGGATGATCACAGAAATGCTCATGGGACCACTTGATGCCGGCAGCCCGAGATTTGGCGGCAATTTTTGGGTACAGCCATATGCCAACATCCGAAACGCAAACATACTTCTTATCGGAGTCGATAATGTATCCGGCATGACCAACTCAGAAAAGCAAGCTATCAGAGGATTTGCCAAAACCATTCAGGCTCTCGATTTTCTAGTGGTCGTCAACACACGAGATCAAAATGGAGGTCCGATCGAGGTCGGGGGTAGTTTTGACGATTTGGGGCCAATAGCAACGAAAGCACAGCTACTCAGCCATATCTCCATATTGTTAGATGAAGCAAAAACACATTTACTGTCAGGTGGTAGTGAGTTCCCATTTTCACTAAGCTCCGGTTTTGCGGGATTCAATACACCATCAACATTCATTCAATTTAACCGGGCAATCAAAGCACGTGTGTCCATCTACCAGGAAAAATTTCAAGAAGCACTGAATAACCTCAATGAATCATTTATTCATACAGACGTTAATGACCCTCAACTAGGCTTAGGAGTATATCATGCCTTTGGCTCTGGATCGGGTGATACACTCAACGAACTCAACAACCCTAATATCTACGCACACCCTTCTATTATCACAGATGCCGAGCCGAATGACGAGCGACTACTTAAGCTAAAATCCGTGACGGAAGCCTCGGTAGAACAAGGATTTAAATCAAATGTAAAATTTGATTTATACAAAGAAATCACCTCACCAGTACCTATCATACGCAATGAGGAGCTCATTCTACTTCGAGCAGAAGCAAACTATCGCTTAGACAATTTTGAAGAAGCAGCTGAAGATATTAACTATATTCGTGTTGTATCCGGTAATCTTCCAGAGCTCTTATACCCATCCGAACTTGACGAATCCAATATATTGGACGAGCTATTGCATCAAAAACGCTACTCCTTGCTTTTTGAAGGAGGACATCGTTGGATCGACATGAGACGTTACGAAAGACTTAATGAAACTTACATAGATAAAGTCGTCTCAAATGAAGTTTTCAACCAAAGTTATCCAATCCCGGTAGAAGAAACCGATCCACGAGATTAATTAGATCAGACACTCACAAGTCATCAATTCTTATCCGATTCTTACATCATCTGCTTTGTATTTTTACTTTGTAGGATGGCCGATGATGCTCACAAGTATTTTTCTTCTTTACTACATTTACATATCTTGGACACATTCTCCTGTGTTTGAGCAATATGTTCCACAACATATCTGTATTTGTGTACACTTACTACAATCAAAAGGCGGTGCTGGAGTCGGTGTTGGTTTCAATTTTATTACATCTCTTCTAATATCCATAAACACTTTACCTTGATAAAGCATTTTTTCTACGCATTTCTGATACTCTGCTTCTGTCATGTTTCTTCCCAACTCTTTTTTGTATAATCCATTTAGTTTCGCATGCATAATATCAGAATTGATCAATTCTTTTCTTCGTTCCTCTTTATCAATAATACATCTATAAAATAGTATTTCTTCTTTACTTGGGGATCTTTCCATGTATTCAGTGAATATTTTCTTTATTTCATAAATACTTTTATCAAAATCCGGTGATTCAACACAACTATGATATACCCAAGTATAATCTATACATATTTGTTTCTGGTATCCAAGCAAGTCATTCTCACATGGCATTTCAGTTTGCCTATACTCGCCGTTTTCACACGTCATTATTTTTTTAACTCTTCTAATAACATCCAACAAAGAATTAAAAGGTAAAGGCTGATCATTAATAATATTGTAGTACGCTTCCATGTGTTCTCTGAGCATATCAACTCTTTTAATGTTAAACAGATCTGTGATTATATCATGCTTTCGTGGATCGACTATTTTTTCCTCCGCTGATCCATTTGCATCTGAAGGAAATAAAGGTATTGAGTTATTCTCATAATAATTCAGTAAATCAATCACATAACTTGACTCACTGTATAATCTTTTTAAACTGTTTGTATCCATAAGACCTTCTCCTAACAGCAAATAGCGGATTTCGTCTGAAGATGCCATGAAATCCGGCAAACCATACGTTACATATGCTGTAATCATGCTCTTTATACCCGATAGCTTCTTTGATGCTATTGCCGATTTACCTGTTTCTAAATTCAACTTCTCTGCGATCATCTCATAATATTCTTTGATAGTTCTATAAAGAAACTGCTTAACTTGGTTATAAACAACATGGTATTCT
Organism: Myxococcota bacterium; assembly: GCA_041560255.1. Taxonomy (GTDB): domain Bacteria; phylum Myxococcota; class B64-G9; order B64-G9; family B64-G9; genus JBFFBT01. The sequence continues at coordinate 11,464 of JBFFBT010000191.1, forward strand.
GTTTGAAAGATATCTTCTTTCTCCAAAGAGCGTTCACTAATATTGTATGCCGCCTGAGAGGAAGGGCATTGAAAGTCTACTTTTTTGCATGATCCTCTCCCTTTCATCATAGCAATGTTTTTACCGTTATAAGATATTTTTGTTCTAAATTCATAAATAGTTTCAAATAAGTATTTGAAGTTTCCTAAATTTTCTATTGGCGTTGTG
>JBFFBT010000192.1:0-11606 GCA_041560255.1 Myxococcota bacterium
GAAATTTCATGGAATAATCTCTGGGTACCCATGTGGGATTGTATTGCTAACATACCGTACTTTGTGAGGTTTCTAAGGAAGGCCTTTGTTTGCGCTTGATAAGGAACCATCGACATGACGACCGTTATCGCTCAGACCAGCAAAGAAAACATAGGAAACTTGGCAATGTCGGACAAAAAAGAACGAGTTCCCGGAGCCGGTCCCTCGATTGAGCTCAAAAGACCTCTTTTCATTCTCCTCGGACTGGTTTTGTTCATGATTGTGTATTTCTCGCCCACCTGGCCGGATGCGGTCGATCCCCAGGGGAAAAACTTCCCTCTCAGCCATGAGGGCAAGGCGGCGCTGGCGTTGTTTCTGCTTACAGTCACCTGGTGGGTTACCGAAGTGGTGCCGATTGGGGTAACATCCATTGCGGTCGGGGTAATTCAAGCGTTGTTGTTGATACGACCCTCCCGGGTAGTGTTTACCGACTTTTTGGACCCCTCGGTATGGTTCATCTTTGGCTCCTTGGTCATCGGCATGGTGTTTACCAAAACCGGCCTGACCAAACGCATGGCCTATAAAATGCTCGTGTTGGTGGGCGAGAAAACCAGCATGATTTATTTGGGTTGCTTCGTCATGACGTCGTTGCTCACCCTGGTCATGGCCCATACGGCCGTTGCGGCGACCATCTATCCCTTGCTCATGGCGATCAACAGTTTGTACACGGACAGTGAAAAACCCACCAAGTTCGGCAAGGGACTTTTCATCGGCATGGCGTTTGTGGCGGGGGCCGGCAGCATCATTACATTGTTGGGAGCCGCCCGCGGCGCCGTGGCGCTTGGATTTTACAAAGACATCACGGGTCAAAACATCAGCTTTTTTCAACTGAGTTACTACATGCTGCCTATTGGACTGATCATGACTTTTTTGCTCTGGGCATTTTTCATGATCTACTATCGTCCGGAGAAAAAATCCATCACCGGATTGCGGGAAAAAGCCAAAAAGTTGCATGCAGACCTCGGCCGCATCAGCAGCAAAGAGATCTTTACTTTGGTCATCGTATTGGCCGCCATTACATTGCTGGGACTGCGATCTTTTATTCCGGCGCTCAAGCCTCTAGATAAAAGCGCCATCATCCTGGTCAGCACCATCTTGTTTTTTCTTTTCAAGATTCTCAAGCTGGACGATTTGGAGTCAATCCCCTGGAACATCATTCTGTTGTTCGGCGGCGCCATGTGTATCGGTTTTTGCTTGTGGCAAACCGGCGCGGCCAAATGGCTGGCGGTACATTGGCTTACTATGTTTCAAAATGCGCCTTGGTTTTTATTCGTCATGGGCATCGCATTTTTCGTGCTCATCATGACCAATCTCATCATGAACGTCGCGGCCATCGCCATATCCCTACCCGTCGCTCTGGTGATTGCGCCCTACCTCAACGTCGCTCCCGAAGTGATCTTGTATGCCTCCTTGACCACCGCGGGCATGCCGTTTTTGCTCTTGGTCGGAGCCGCTCCCAATGCGATCGCTTATGCCAGCAACCAGTTTACCACCAAGGAGTTTTTCGTAGCCGGTGTTCCGGCGAGTATTTTGCTGATGGTGGTATTGGCCCTGTTTGTGCTGGCAATATGGCCGCTTATGGGTATGCCGGTCCTGCTTCCCTCGGGAGCACCACCTCTTCCGGCAGGATGATCTCCCGCCGGCAGATTCGCCATGCAACCGAATGCAGCCCAACCCGAGATTGCGATCTGGGTGGTCAACCCGGTTGAGGCCGGTGATAACCCCACCCAGAACGTTTGTTACGGATTGCTTTCGAGCGCCGAGAAACGCCGCGCCGACCGGTTTATGTTCGAGCCGGACCGGCTTGCCTATCTCACCGCGCATGCGCTCATCCGAGTGTGTCTATCCCAACACGCAACCGTAAGACCGGAACAATGGCGCTTCGCAACCACAACTTTCGGAAAACCGTACCTCCTCAAAAACCTGCCGGCAAGCCATCTTCAATTCAGCATTTCCCACACCCGTCAAAAAGTTGCTTGTCTGGTAGCCCACAACGCGCCATGTGGTGTCGATATTGAGCAGGTCGGCCGGGTTTCAAAAGTATGTGAGTTGGCCGAGCGGTTTTTCACTCCCAAGGAAGCCCAAATCATCCGCAGTATGAAGAAAAACACCCAACCGATCCATTTTACGGCGCTGTGGGCCCTCAAAGAGGCCTACTCCAAGGCAAAAGGCCTCGGTTTGTCTCTACCCTACAACACGTTCGGGTTCGATGTATGCACCGATCAGCCCAACCACATCAGCTTTCATCCACCCGAAGAAGATCGAGACTTTTGGAGCTTTCACCTGCAAGTCATCGAGCCCAAACACTGGCTGGCGGCAACCTGCCGACATACACAAGGCAAACCGGCTCTCTTATACAAGCTGCAGGTGGCGGATTGCATCCAAGACGTTATCTCAGGCTTACCCCGATATCCGTAGCCATCTTCTAAAAGATTTTCGCGGCTCTTATCTCAATGCAAAAATTCAGACAAGCGCCACTCCAACGTGGGGTGCCGAATGGTTTTTTTCGACAAACGATCGAGCGCTTCGATCTGTGAGGCTTTCAGCAGGGTTTTACCCCCACCCAAACCGCCTTTTCGAATGAATGTATTGAGCTGCCAACCTTTTTCTCTGATAAGCCCGTTGATGTGGTCGAACTTCTGCTCGTGTTTTTTCATATACGCAAAAGAACACCTTTCCATCACCCGATCGAGTTTTTTTGGAGGGAGACCTAGGTTACAAAAAGCCGCAATTTTACGAATACTAGGCTCCAACGAACTCACCAAGTCCTCATAATTGACAATCAGGGTATTGAAATCGTTTTTACGCCGACGCCAACCGGCTACATGCTTGAACCAAGATCGATATTGCAGTTCACCTCGTTCGAACCGATCTACAAATTCGTCGACGGTGCCGCGGTATCCCAAATGGGTGCGATAAAAATGGTAGTAACTCACCAACACATCCATACCATCTCGGATCATGTAGATATACCTGGCGCCTTTGGGAATCCATCCTGACGGCAGATGGCTCTTGAAAATCCGCGGGGAGGCAAACGACTCGAAATCTCCGGCAGACATGCTTCCGATGGCCAGCGATCGCTCGAACCAGGGAGAGACATCCGACAGATGCTCAAAAGACATATCGCCCGGAGTGGTAAGCTGGTAGAGAATCATCTGCATCCATGTGGTTCCGGATCGCGGATAGGACACCACGAAAAGATCATCCGATCGGATCTGAAACTCCATTAATCCACGCAGAAATTTCATCACCAAGCTGGCGTTTCCGAGCGTTGCTTCCAAGGTGCACAAAGACTGATCGCCCATGCGCAACAGTCTCGAAATCATTCTGGACACTGGGTTGATTGTAGGCTTTTTTGAGCCTGAAAACATCATAGCTGACTTTCCAAAGCCAGCTTATGCAGTAAGGCATCTCTTTGTTCCAAAGTCTCTTCTCTGGCTCCATCCAAATCCGCCAGGCAGGCCAGCAACACCAAGTTGTCTTCGGGTTTTCCAAGCGTTATGCGGATAAAATGCTCGCTGATGCGACCTTGACCCGGGATCCTGGAAGTAAAGATGCCCTTCTTCTCCAAATCGGCCACCAACTCACATGCCGACAAGCCCACATGCCCCAGCATGAGGATGTTGCAATCCGAACGTACGGAAACAATGCCTGGAAGGTTTTGAAGCGCGGATAAAAATGCGGTTTTTCTCACTTTGGTGTTGTTTCGGGCCGCTTCGAGATGCTGCATGCCGTCCAGAGCACATTCAGCCATATCCAACGACATCTTCGGAAAAGGAAAATTCGTGCTGTGCATCTTGAGAGCGTTGAGGATTTCAGGATCACTCGTCATGGCGTATCCCACCCGGATTCCCGCCAGTCCATAGGCTTTCGAAAAAGTGCGCATGACAATGAGGTTTTTGCATTCAGCCAAAAAACGGGTGGCCGAGTCGACCCCATAGAGAGGATCGGTGTATTCACCATAGGCTTCGTCGAAGACCACGACCGAGTTATTCTTGGAAGCCTCATCGATGATGGCGCGAACCAAATCGTGTGGAATGCTCAATCCGGTGGGGTTGTTGGGGTTGGCAATCCAAACTAATTTTGGGCGATGCTTGCGCGTGATTCGCCTGAATCGTTCCAAGGTATGCGGAGTCCACCCGAAATCATCCAGCGGGCTCAAGTCCAAATAGATTGGATTGGCTCCCATCTTTCGCGAAAAATTTTCAAACAAGAAAAATGTCGGTCTGGGTATTACGACCGGATCGTGCAGGGTTAAAAATACGTTCGCAATGATTCCGATCATCTGCTCGATTCCGGCCGAAAGCACCATCCACTCTTTCGATATTCCATGAAGATTGGCTAATTTTTCCTTCAGCGGACCGCATAAATATGTCGGGTAGTTTTTGAAGGTCTGCTCGATGTTCATCTTCGCAACCCGATTCATGAAATATTCGGCAACCTGAGGTGCGCATCCATCATTGTTTTGGCCCAAATCAAAGCGCCATACTTTTCTTAGATTATATTTAACGATTGCTTTTTGGATATGCTCACCGATGCCGTGATCTCGGTCAACATATCCGTCGATCATGGCGCCAAACGCCTTTTGAGTGCCTGGATTGAAACGTCTTTTTGTTTTCCAGATGTCAACCATTTTCAAGATAGCCAATCGGAATCGAGAAGGTTCAATGAAAGATACCTACATCATAACGATCTTTTGGTATCCTGTGAAGGAATACGGATTAAACCAGCTAAAATACAGCTTGAAAACGCAGCATTTTGCTTGTGTATGCGAATCTGTATTTTTTCATCCTCCTTGGCATTAATCCAATTATATACAATCTACTCTTATTCATTATCAAAACCACTGCGGAGTGTGTCAAGTTTTATCGGAAATAATTTGAACCGAATGTCTACATATTCTATCTTGAGATTGAAAAAACTGGAGGTTTTTATATATGTTGAACGCAGTTTGGATCCTGATCATCATCGGTTCGGTACTATGTGGAGCGTTTTCAGGTACATTGAGCGAGGTTTCCTTCGCCTCCACCGAGAGCGCCAAATCCGCCGTCATGCTGGTATTGGGACTCATCGGGGTGATGGCTTTCTGGTTGGGCCTGATGCAAGTGCTGCAACAAGGGGGATTGCTCATTACTTTTGCCCGGTTGGTCCGTCCGATTACCACCCGGCTTTTCCCGGATATCCCTCCCGAACATCCCGCCACGAGCATGATGATGATGAATATTGTCGCCAACATGCTCGGTCTGGGCAATGCAGCGACCCCTTTCGGACTCAAAGCCATGACCGAGCTGCAAAAACTCAATCCACACCCTGACACCGCTTCCAACTCCATGGCCTTGTTCTTGGCCATCAACACATCCAACCTGGCACTGTTGCCCACCGGCATCATTGCCTTGCGAACCTCGATGGGGTCCACTCATCCGGGCTCGATTATCCTGCCATCCATCCTGGCAACCACCTTTTCTACTTGTGTTGCCATACTCGCCGCCAAACTGCTTCAACGACTTGCGTGGTTTCGCATTTCCAAAATCCCTCCTTCGCCCCGTCAGCTCGACACCGACGGCACCAATTCGGCGACCTTTGACACCAACCACATCCAAGAGCTATTTTCAAAACAGTCTCGATCCGTACCATCGCGAACCAAATTCATCGGCTGGATGCTTGCAGCTTTGACCATTTCAGCGCTGGTTTACGCTTTTATCATGCAAGTCTACTCTCCCGATCCGGGCGGTAACCCGGCTGGATTTTCACATGCCGTCCAGACGGCGATGACCCAATGGCCGCTTGCAATATTGATTGTGATGTTTGTGCTGTTCGGGGTCATTCGCGGCGTAAAGGTCTTCGACGTCATCGCGGAAGGCGGCCGCGAGGCATTGCAGTTTTCCGCCCGATTCGCGGTATACTTTGTGGTCATGATGGTGGGGATCGGCATGTTGCGGGCCTCCGGCGCCATCGATCTGATGGTACAGGCCCTGCAACCCATCACCCAAGTTTTCGGCATGCCTGCGGAGACCCTTCCCATGGCGATCATGCGCCCATTGTCGGGCAAGGGCGCATACGGCGTGGTTGCCGAGATCATGAAATACTACGGCCCCGATACGATCATTGGGCAAATCGTATCCACCATGCAGGGCAGCACCGAGACGACGTTTTATGTGTTGGCGCTGTATTTCGGTGTAGTCAAGATCCGCGTGACCCGCCATACTATTCCGGCCTGTTTGATAGCGGATCTGGCCGGTATATTGGGCGCGGTATGGGCCTGTAGGCTGATTTTGTCATGATTTGGATGGAAGCTTTTACAACAACAATTGCACCTGAATTTGCGCGGCAGCACCCCAGTCGGAGCCATTGATTTTGCTGCCCCCCATTTGAAGTTTGAGGCTGGTCGAATGACCGTACATCCACCAGTTTATACCTCCGTAAATCGACAACAAGTCCCCAAGATCCCCTTCGGCCTTGGTCGAATCAAACCAATCCACGGACATGATGGCTTCGTATGAGCTGTAACGAAATCCAAGCTCCGACATGATGCCGAAGCCGGTATACTCCGAGGTGTACGTATCATCCAGTACATCGTACAATGAGCGCGCGGTCGTATCCGGGTGCAGCCGCCGGTCTCCGTGATCGTAATAATAGAAGTTGATTTGCCCACAAAGGCCCATGAGTCCATTTTCATCAATCGGAAGATCGACAAATACATCGGCAGCCAGGGCGAAGTAGTCACGCCGCCGGCTCAAGTCACCGTCTCCTTGGGTGAGGCTCACATTGAGATCTTTTTGCCAATCCGCAGACAACCCAAAAGATACGATTTTTTTGGCCGAGATCAGGTCATCACCGTCTGATTTCAGATAAATGCCGTCATAGAAAAATCCGCCGGTTCCGGCTCCGCCCTCGAAGTCGAACAGGTTGTAAGTAAATCGTGCGGTCATCCGGGGCCAATCGTCGGGGTTGCGAAGATCTTCACCTCCTCCACGAACACCGTTGAGTACCGCCAAGCGGTATTCGAAACGATCTTCCAGCAACAATCCCCGAGCCATCACACCCATGTCCCTCCATACTTTGTGACTGCCGCCGGGATAACGAATGAGCGATCCATGGTAATCGAGCGAGTGCAGGCTTACCGCGCCCTGCATGCCGTGATGCGAAAACGGCACCAACAACATGCCGACATCGATCTGCAGGCTCTTGTACAGATCGAACTCGATCCAGGCATCCTGTACGAATGTTCTCGAAGAATAATCTCCATTTTTTCCAAAATTGGGATTGTCGGTTTCGACGAAATAATTGACTCTGTCGTGGAGTTTACCGTACATGAGCATCCTGAATCGGCGAAGGTAGAAGTCCGTTCCCGGGTTATCCGCGCTTGGCGCGCCGTCTTCGATCCATTCACCCCAGCTCTGCAACAACAATCCCAAGTTCAAATTGGTATCATCGTCACCAAGTTTGATTCCGGCGTGGGCCGGATTGAGCTCCGACGACACCAAGGACGCCAGCACCGAGCAAACCAACAAAAAGTTTTTCAACCGCATATACAAATTTGATTTCATCCGGATCTCCTTCTCACGTAGTCTCACTGTTTGTACCGACTTTCCATGGCAGTCGATATGCCCATATGGCGGGTCGGCTAACATGAACCATCGACACCCGTCAATGTCTTTTTTTTTATGTTTTCAGCCTCGGTTATTGATTCGCTTTATTTTTCAAGGATTTTTTTATTTGACCCAAGGATGCTTTAAGTCTTGCGCGTACATCATGTGAATGAATACTCTCCTGGCTCAAAGACTCAATCACGATTTGACTCGAATCATCAAGCTTGGCGCCGAGCAACCGCGACACCTGGCAAGCCACATTTCTTATCACATCTTCAATAAATTGCGGGTTTCGGTGGGCTTGGGTCACGATCTCGGCTTCATCCGGGCGCTTGAGCAAATCTTGAACCCAATGCTGACCCGAAAGCAAGCAGGCTTTGAGATCTTCAAAGCCTATCTTTTCTTGATCATCTCGAACATACAAAACGGTGTTGCATCGCTGGGAGTGGGTAGCCGCCGGCAGGCCCTCACATGGTTGTTGATAGAAAAATTGATTGTATTTTTGGGTACAAGGACATGCGGTAATGTGGTTCAGTCCCAATCCGATGGTGATCTGTTTCGTCATCCGATCCTCAGGCCTGAAGGCAACCACTTCGACAGATACGCTCACTGTATCCAAAGAGGTTTTTTTACTCACCGATGTTTCGGTCAACCAAGGCAGCGCTCCTTTTAATTTTACTTTGACGTGCCGTGCGGCCTGCTTTTCGAGAACCGATTCCGACAGTATGGAAGCATACTCTCGGATATCTCGAACCTGATATGTATAAAGATCGGCGATACACTCTTCGATCCTGGACATGTGGATACCCCGATACGAGTCATCCAACCCTACGGTAACATCGGCCTCGAAAGGCATCCTTCCCTGTGCAAGCAGCGCCCATACAGTTTTATTGCATATGCCCACTTCATCCAAATCAATCGAAAACTCTGGAGCTTCCTCGGGTACATCACTGGACTCGGCTACCGTGATTTGGTGTCTTACACAATCCAAGCACGACTCTCGAGGAAATTTCTCTTTTTCAATGTCAGGTACCAATCCTGCACGCTTCGCCATGTCTCACCTTCTTTCGCCGCCATTTCTTTCATCGCGTTGATCCGATCGAGTTGTTGATTCCAATTACCCGGAGTCTCCTCGAGCACCTCGATAACTCCATCCAATGCACGCAGAACCTTCTCCTTGCCACCTTGAACCAAGTTGCACTGACTGCCGGCGTGCAAATATCTTCTGGTGATCAAATCAGATGTAAACCCTATAACGGTTTTGGCGGCCAACCGTAAAAAGTAAGCCCAATCCTCACCCAGCGAACCGGGTCCAAATCCGCCTACAGACCCATGTATTTGTTTGCGAACCACAACAGCGGAAGGCACCATGAAACACCATCTCAGTAAATCATGAAAACAATCACCGTTTGGTCCGACTCCCCCGTCCGGAATTAAGAAGGTTTTTCCATCAATCTCATCAACGGTCTGGGTGACGCCATACCCTACATCAAAACCGGCATGAATCATCGCAAGCAGTGATCCCACATGCTCGGGTAACCACTCGTCGTCCGAATCCAAAAACATGACAACCTCTCCCGTGGCCGCTTCTACCCCGAGGTTTCTAGCCGGCCCGGGTCCCAAACCCGCAGACGGCACCACCCGTATGGATGGATGGTGGCGTTGCAACCACCGCGTCGTACCATCTGTAGAACCATCATCCACCACCACGATTTCGATAGGTCCGACGTTTTGACCCAAGACACTTCGCACAGCCCTTTGCAGCAAGAGCTTGCGGTTGCGGGTCGGAATGACACAACTGACCCGCTCGCAAATCTCCCCCCCGGGCTCCAGCATGACGTCGACCACGGGTGTCAATCTCCGACCGAAACCGGAAAACATTCGGCCGCCGCCTTGATCCCGCCTTTCAACTTATTTTCCAAATACACAATCAGTCGAGGGATCATGTCGTCGACGAATGCACCGATTTCTTTTTCTCCGGCCGTGGTCACGGTTTGGCAAAAAAGACATTTTCGTTCTCCTCCCCCGGTAGACGGCAATCCGAAATCTTCTAGTAGGTGGCGTGAGATCGTATCCGAGTCGAACTCGTCGTACAGCGGATAACTCGTCTCGATCCCAAATCGAAGAGAAAAATCAGCCATTTTATTCATAAATACAGGCGTCTGTTCTGGATAATATGCTTGCTTGGCAGCATAACCCGCCATCAAGCTGGTTATCGAGCGCTGTTTGCAATACAGAATGGCTCGGGTATGCATGGACAACTTGCACGCCACGCAAACCAGGTTTTTGCCGCCATAGCGAGGCATCCATTGTTCATAACGATCCAGCCACAAACCCTGAAAAAGCCTGCCTACATCAAGCTCGACATATTCGCTTGCAGGCAGATCCGGGCGGTCGCCCAACTGCTTTTCCAAGATACGCCGGGCTACGCGGTATCGGGTTTCAGGAAAACCGTCAAACCGGGTCATCCCATTTTGCATACACATCAAATGAACTTCCCGCACCTGTGCAAGCTTTGGATGCGAGCCCGTGGCGGCCAAAGCATACAACGACAGCGAGTCGCTCCCGCCTGAAAAGAGAATGCCTACCTTCTCGTGCATGGGGATCACCTCATTTTACTCGGTAACGTAAAAACAACTCCCCGCTGTCGGCCGCGCGCCACTCGAGCAACTCCAATTCGAGCATGGGGTTTCCCAAAAGCCGCGGCCCATCCGCCAGCGCCGCAGAAGCGCTCCGACCCGAGATCTTCGGCGCCAGGGTCAGCAGTATCTCATCCACCACACCTTCCGACAAGGCGGCGTAGTTCAACCGGGAACCCCCTTCCACCAAAACCGACCGGGCACCCATGCGCCCCAGCTCGCTCAACGCAACCTCCACCGACAACCCATTGGGACCCTCCGGTATGACCACCAGCCGGGCTCGGTCTTGTAGTTTTTCGGTCAAAGCATCCAACGCCTGTCTACCGGTAAAAACAACCGGTTTGGGACCTTCAGAAAACAGTCTCCTTGCTCGAATCGGAATATCACCGGATCGGGTGATGATCGCTCGAATCCGCTTTTCGGGTAATCGCCCGTGCAAACAACGCATTTGGACATCGCCTTTCCGCAGGGTTTCTGCACCCATGAGGCTGGCATCCGATTGGCTGCGGTGGCTTTCGAGATGTTTGCGGTCCAAGGGACTGCCCACCAATCCGGGGCTTATTTTCCCATCGATACTGGCGACACAGATGATTGCAACCCGCATGGACGAATTGCTCCTCACTGTTCGAGCTTCTTCTTGCGGTAGTTGTATACTTCGATTTGCGCCAAAGCCTCTCTGGTCTTGCGGGCAGTTTCGTCGTCCGGCTGATAATCAAACACACTCTGCAAATGCTGGTATGCGGCGGTAGGCTGTCCTTGTCTGAGGCGAAACAGCCCCAACATCAAGTACACCCGCGCCATATTTTCGGCTCCGGGATGCTGCGCCACACATTGACGCAACAGATTGGCTGCCGCGATAGGATGACCTGCTTGGTGCAGCCAATCAGACAAAAGAACACATTCTTCAGGATTTACAGAAGCCAACTGCTGCTTGTCGAGCTGATAGACCTGCTCCAGCGCGCTTTGACGATCACCGCGTACGAGTGCCTGCTTGAGATTCTCAACCGGATTTGATGTCCTGAAATTTTCGGCGCCGGATCTACGACTTTTCGTACGGTCCCGCCGCTCGCTCCAAGGTAGGCGCCAAGCGGTTCGTTCGCCGAGTGCCGCCAAACCCAAACCAGCGAAAAATCCGCCCAAATGGGCACCGTAGGCCACCCCGGTTTGCGAAGACATGAGAAAAGGCAATAGATTATCAACCAACACATAAAAACCCAACACCCAGCGCACCGGGAGATGGAGCACATCGAAAAAAAATGGGAACAACATGACAAATACTTTGATTTTATTTCTGGGAAACAACAAAAAGTACAAACCCAATACACCCGAAATGGCCCCC
>JBFFBT010000193.1:0-11559 GCA_041560255.1 Myxococcota bacterium
ATGCAAAACAAATAATCTTTGCCTGCCTCAACAACACATTTTGCATTTTCCAACGAACACATTCCAGCGTCGGTGCTTATGAGGCCAAAAAGCTTCTTTCCATAGGTGTAACTTCCGATCTGGCCAAACGATGTTGGAACCACAGAAACCGTACAGCTGATGGATTCACCAAAAAATATGCTATACACAACTTGGTGTATTTTGAACTGCACCAAAGCGCATCATATGCCATTGCTCGCGAGAAAAACCTCAACAATTGGAAACGTGCTTGTAAAATCGCTCTGATTGAAAAAAACAATCCTCTCTGGAAGGACTTATACGACTCTCTCTAGCGGTTTGTTCATTACTGGATCTTGGATCTACACATCTTTAGGATGACGATTTTGGTCTTGTGTTCCATTAAAACGACACTTGCGAATTTATACTCCATCTCGAAGTGTCGAAACTCGTACACATTGCTATGACGCTCGCAGGTGTATAAAATATGGCTCGTAGCCCATGGATTATACTGCTAACCGATCACGCATGTATCGAGCATATAAACTTCTACCTGCAAAAACACTTCTCAATCCAAAAGTTCACGTCTTGTCGCTCTGTAAGTTTCCAAGTGCTTTTTTGATTTGCTTGCCGAACAGAATGCTCTTGTCTTTCTCGGTGTGATCATAGTCTCGAAAGGGTTTGTTGATCTTTTGGTAATAGCCTTCGAGCAACTTCAAGTCTTTTTCTGAAAGCAACTTTTTCTTTTGCCAACCGCCGAAATGTTGTTTCAAATTGATCGGCTTTTCAAATTGGGCAGCCAGGCTGGACGCATAGTTTTTGGCGTGTGGTCCTTTGGCGCCACAAACCACGAAAACGCCTATGACCTTTTGCTTCAAGATCTCTTTGTTGGCGTCGATAAAAGCCTGCAGCTTTGTCGTGATTTTGCCACCGTAAATCCCGGAACCCAACACGACATGATCCACTTGCCCAAGATCCTCGATTTTCTCTACATCGATCACCCGGGCGCCCTCGCCGATTCCTTGTGCGATCCACTCGGCCGTCTGCGCGGTGCTGCCGTAACGAGAACCATACACCACAGCGACTTTCTTGACTTTGTTTTCCGTCCCCATGGCAGGTCGAAAACATGCCAGCGCGAGCACCACACCCCAAACTAGTTTTTCAAACATTTTTCTCGACTCCTTTCTTGACCCTGGATGTTGCCCATCCCCATGGTTCGCACCATTGAAACATCCCGGCGACCAATCCGTCAATCGAAATAAATAAACATGCAATAACAACAAGTTAAATTCGGAATCCTTACATATAATCCTTGTATTTGCAGCTTGATTTTGTTACAAATCCATACAGGCTGTGCAACCCGAAAAATAGTCCGGAGGGATACGAGTGTGATAGTCGACGCCCATGTGCACATTTTTCCACCCGAAATCATCAAAAATCGAAAAAAATATGAAAAAAAAGATCAGGCCTTCGAGTGGTTATACGCAGATTCCAGGGCCCGCTTGGCGGACGCAGGCGAGTTGATCACCGCCATGGACCAAGACGACATCGATCTCGCGGTGGTATGCGGGTTTCCCTGGCAGGACGAAGGCATCTGCAGGCTCCACAACGATTACCTGCTCGAATCGGCCAAACAATGGAATCAGCGCCTGCTTGCGCTTGCAGCGGTAGACCCTCTTGAGCCCTGGGCGCGCCAAGAGGCCGAAAGGGCATTTTCCAAAGGTTGTTGCGGCCTGGGTGAAATCGGGGTGTACCATCAGGATCTGGGAGAACCCGAAGCACTGATCGGTATTTCCAATCTGGCCGGATTGTGCGCCGAGACAGGCAAACCCCTTTTGCTGCACACCAATGAACCCGTCGGTCATCGTTATCCAGGAAAAAGCCCCATGAGCATCAAAGGCTTGTATGAGCTCGTGCGTCTATGCCCACATACCCGCTTTCAATTGGCTCATCTGGGAGGGGGTATCTTTTTTTTCGAGCTGTTGAAAAAAGAAACCCAACAAGTGCTTTCAAACTGCGTATTCGATACCGCTGCGGCGCCTTTTTTATATCAACCCGCTTTGTACAACATCTATATAGCCCTTTGCGGTCCGACCCGCTTGTTGTTCGGCAGCGACTTTCCGCTTCTCAAGCTCAAGCGCTACCTCAAGGACATGCAGCTTGCCCAAATCACATCCGAACACCAACAACTTCTTTTGGGTCGAAACGCACAGAAGTTTTGGTCTCGAACCAACTAGGTCGTTCTACAAGCGATTGAACTATGGACGTAAGAGTCACCGCTATCCCAGGGTGAATGCTTACGTATGGACAGGTATGCCGACGTCAATACCGTTTGACTCTGGCCGTCGCCATCAACGTTTGCATATGGGCATGAACATACTTTCGAAAACCCTCAGGGTCGAGCCGCAGCAACCGCCCGGTCTCCGAGACGAGACGCTCGAGATCCCTCTCGGGCTCCTTGCGCATCTTCAACCCCACCCTCAACAAACCTGCTTGGTACATTCTTTCGTCCTGGATGTATGTCTGCACTGGCTGCTCCTGTTCGATCCGCCTGCCAGATTCCACCGGCCCGGCACCGTGGCAAACAGAACAATTATCTTTTCAAATTATTGACATATGCACGATTATAAGTTACGACACAACTATTGCATGTACAATACGATGCCATACACTGGTTGTCAACACCTGAACAAGTAGTTTGAGGAGAAGCATGGAATCAGATGGGATTTGACGTATGCATTTGACCGTGTCTATAATCGCCCCGATACGTGCCCGGGCACTTCAAGTATCAGGGCCTCAAACCTTGGATACCCCCGGGGGGGGAATATGGCGCTGTAAAGAAGAACAACTCAAACCGACATTTGCTTGACAACCCAAATCAATGAAAAATCGTCTCCATCAAAAGAGGAGAAAGATATATGAAAACCGAAAGAAGAAAAGCCGAACGAAAACCTTTGTATCAGATATGCACTTACACCATCAATGGATGCGATCATGTAGATTTGTCCACCAATATATCCGAAAAAGGCATCTTCATCAAGAATGCCAACCCTCCCGAACTGCAAACACCTGTGACCATATACATAAAACTTTCCAATACGTTGGGCGAAGAACGGATCAAAATTCACGGCAATGTGGTGCATGTCAACAATGCAGCCGATCCTCATCAACGCGGAATAGGAATCGAATTTACCTCCGTGATCACCGACTCGCACAAGATGATCGGTTATTGCGTTCGTGAAGTGTTCAACCAGCATAATAGAAGCAGGGCCAAGCTCGACAACCCCCAGGCAATGTCGGCCCACAGCTAATCACCAACTCGAAACATCCTAACTCAGTGAAATCGAACCGCATGTGAAAATGGGAATCCATCGTGCACGAAAAAGAAAAAGGCTCTTCGAGCCGCAAGATCAACCCAACCGACAAGAGACGTTCGAAAAGAGTAGAGCTCGAAGCAGTGGTGCATTACGAAATCAACGGGAGTGAGTTCATCAATTTAAGCAGCAACATTTCGGCCGAAGGAATCTTTATCCGCAATCTCGCTCCACCTACGGTCGGCACCGAGCTGCGTATTCGGGTTCAGATGCCTGTCGATCTCGGTGCCGTTACGCTGGACTTGTTGGGTCGGGTAATACATGTTGTTGACAATGTTGGAGAAGAAAATCGAGGCATGGGAGTGGAATTTGAGTCTGTTCAAGCCGACACTCTGGAGGCAGTGCGATATTTCGTCAATGCAGTATATGGCATACATCACTTGAGCCCAAGCGAGGTTCATCCCAATGGACAAACCGGTAGATACATCTACACACCCGGACCGAGCGAATCATTGCGGATTCATCCAAACCTTTATGGTTATCAACCCATTCGACCACCGGAACCATCCGGTAAGCTGATCCAATATATGCTTTTGGTCCTGGTGGGAGTGTTGTTGGGCAGCGGTATGGTTTTGTTCTTTTTCCTGTTCTAACCGGTCGCGGACTCAAAACGATTGTTTTTTTACCCGGATTGAGATAAATTTCTATGAAATACAAATGGTTATTTTTTAGACCAGTTGTAAATATGAGATTGTGACATGAAAACCAAAGTATAGGGAGTGAGACGTCGACCATGGCCTACCAGCGCAAAGATTCCTGGTATCGCAAAGCCAAACAGGAAGGATACCGTTCACGGGCCGCATACAAGCTCGAAGAGCTACATTTGAAATTGAAACTTTTCACCCCAGGCATGCGGGTGGTAGATTTGGGATGCGCACCCGGGGGTTGGCTGCAGGTGGCCGCCAAATGGATCGGGAAAAAGGGCTTGCTGGTAGGGATCGATCGATTTGAGACCCAACCCTTGGCAGACGCCCGCATTCTGACCATGACAGGAGACATCACCCAACCCTCGAGCATCGAGAATCTTCAAAAAAACCTCGGGAAACCAGCCGATCTCGTTCTGAGCGACATGGCCCCCGATACAACCGGAGTGGGATTCGCCGATCATGCCAACAGTGTCGAGTTGGTATACATCGCCGGACGGGTGGCCGAGAAGCTCTTGGTTACCGGAGGTCGGTTGGTTGCCAAAGTGTTCGATGGGCCCGATATGAAACATCTCACCGAAAAGCTTTCGCAAAACTACTCCAATATACAGAGGATCCATCTGAAATCTACCCGAAAAGGCTCGCGTGAGCTATACTTGGTAGCCAAGAAAAACACATGACGATCTCGACAAACAAGGACCGACCAGCGTGACCGGAGAAAACAAGCCAGAACGCCGGGTTTTCAAACGCCTCTGCCGAGGTTTCCAAATCCGCATCAAGGAATACACGTTTCCCGAAAGAGGCAACTACCGGCAAGCCAAAATCGTCGATATTTCAGGCGGCGGATTGTTGGTTGAGACCAGAGGATTCATCGCACCCCAAACGACTTTGAAGATCGAGATGAATTTTACCGGATGGCAACGTTACACTCCCAGTTTCCTCAAACATTTCGGCTCTGCCGCCACCAAACCTCTGATCGTATTGGCCGAAGTCATGCGAACGAGCCCGATTGTGGCGGGTCGCACGTACCATACCGCCGTGGTGTTTACGGGCATAGACGAATCCCATCGCACCGCACTCATACGTTTTATTCGAGCGGAAATTCTATCCGACCGATAAAGCTCTTCTTCTGTACGGGGGAAATTTTCAATCCAACCCTTGATACCAGCAGCCCCTTCCAAGTGAATTTTTAAAAAACCGGATAAATTCACTTGACTCTTGGAATCGGTTTCATTAATCCTTGACCATCGATATGCATCGTGCTCTACTGCCCAACGCTGCGTTTTTATAGGTATGGTTTGGTTGGACACAATTTGAAACGACGGGAATGACGCCGTGATAAAAAGAAGCTTAGCAAAACGTTACGCCCAAGCTCTACTGGAGTTGGTGGGCGACGACGCGCCGAATGTTGCGCAACGACTTTACTTCTTTGCAAAGCTGCTGCATGACAACCCCTTGCTCAAAGAAGTCTTGGTGAGCCCGGCATTTCAGCTCGAGGAACGCAACAATGTTTTCAAGCAGGTGCTCGCGCACTTGGGGTGGGGCGCACCTTTGGATCGGTTTCTGTGGTATCTCATCGAGCATCGACGCATGAAATGGATGGATTCCATTGCAGAATCGTTTATGTTTATGGTGGATGAGCGTGAAGGAAAAGTGCGCATTCAAGTCACCAGCGCGCAACCATTGGACAAAACGACTGAAAATCAATTGCTGACCTCCTTGAACAAAAACATGGGCGGCAAGGTTGTTTTGGAACAACTGGTGGATGAGTCGCTGCTCGCCGGCATGTCGTTACGGATCGGCGACTTGGTCATAGACGGCAGCTTGAAAACCCAACTGACGAAGCTGAAAGAGCTGCTGTTGCAACAAAAAGCGACTGCAACTGGCTAACAGGTTTGCCGCCGAAGAAAAACCCGACGGAAATGATGCGGAATTTCCTTGTTGGCAACTGCGGGTCGCGAGCAAAAGGTGGGCGAGGGAATCATGGAAATCAAAGCAGAAGAAATAAGCCGAATCATCAAGCAGGAAATCTCCGATTATGACAAGCGGGTGGAAATCGCCGAGACCGGCACCATCCTCAATACCGGTGACGGCATTGCCAGGGTGCATGGTCTTGAAAATGTCATGGCGGGTGAGTTGGTTGATTTACCCCATGGGATTCAGGGATTGGTGCTCAATCTCGAGGAAGACAATGTGGGTATCGCGATTATGGGTGAACCGGAAAAAATCAAAGAAGGAGATCCGGTCAAGCGTACCGGCAAGATTGCTTCAGTTCCGGTCGGCAAAGAGATCGCAGGGAGAGTGCTCGATGCACTGGGAAACCCACTGGACGGCAAAGGGCCTGTGGAGTCGAAAGAAACCCGCTTCATCGAGATCAAGGCCCCGGGCATCGTCGCCCGGCAACCGGTAAAAGAGCCTCTTCAGACCGGCGTCATCGCCATCGACTCCATGATTCCGATCGGACGCGGCCAGCGTGAGCTCATCATCGGCGATCGTGGAACCGGCAAAACCGCCATCGTCATCGACGCGATCATCAACCAGAAAAACTCAAATGTATATTGCATCTATGTAGCAATAGGGCAGAAACAATCGACCGTCGCGCGGGTGGTGGATCGTCTCCGGCAAGAAGGCGCCATGGATTACACCACGGTAGTAGCCGCCAATGCTTCGGATCCGGCGCCGCTACAATTTATTGCACCCTATACCGGCTGTACCATGGGTGAGTATTTTCGTGATAACGGGATGCATGCGGTCATTTTTTACGACGACCTATCAAAACACGCCGTAGCCTACCGCCAGTTGGCGCTTTTGCTTCGCCGTCCCCCCGGCCGGGAAGCCTTTCCGGGAGATGTTTTTTACCTCCACAGCCGCTTGCTTGAGAGAGCGGCGAAAATGTCCGACAAACTGGGAGGAGGCTCTCTGACGGCTCTTCCAGTCATCGAGACCCAGGCTGGAGACGTGTCGGCGTACATCCCTACCAACGTCATTTCGATTACCGACGGCCAGATCTTTCTCGAAACCGACTTGTTTTTCGGCGGGCAGCGCCCGGCCGTCAACTCGGGACTCAGCGTCTCACGCGTGGGCGGCGCGGCGCAAGTCAAGGCCATGAAACAAATCGCCGGTATGCTGAGACTCGAGCTGGCGCAATACCGCGAACTGAAAGCTTTCGCGCAATTCGGCTCCGAGTTGGACAAAACCACCCAAGAACAGCTCTCCCGGGGTGAGCGGTTGATGGAGCTATTAAAACAAAACCAGTATGTGCCCATCCCGGTCGAAGAACAGATCCTCATGCTGTATGCCGGTACCGCCAAGAACAGCCAGGGAGTAAGCTGGATCAAAAAGTATTCCTTGGATAAGATCCAACGCTATGCCGAGGAGCTTCGAAGATTTTGCAACAAGGAGCACGCCGAGGTTCTCACGGAGCTGCGAGAAAAGAAGATTCTCGACGACGCGATGCAGTCCAAGTTGGACAATGCCTTGGAGAAATTCGAGGCTTACTTCGACAACCTGGTGGGCTCGGAAGGGACCGAGTAACGAACCATGGCAAACCTTCGCCATATACGAAAACGGATTGGTTCCGTAAAAAACACCCAGCAGATTACCAAAGCCATGAAAATGGTGGCTGCGGCCAAATTTCGAAGAGCTCAGGAATCGGTTTTAATGGCCAGGCCCTTTGCCCGCGAAATGAAAAGCACCTTGGAACGCTTGGCCGCCATCCATACAGACATTAAAGCACATCCGCTCATGCAATCCCGCGAGGAAACTCGAGCCGAGGATTTATTTGTGCTCACTTCGGATCGCGGGCTGTGCGGCTCGTTCAACACAAACGTCCTCAGAGCCGTCGAGCATTATCTTTTGGACAACCACGAGCGTCGGCAAAACATTTTCGTATCGACCATCGGCCTCAAAGCAAGCCGCTATTTCAAAAGACAACAGACCGATCTGCGCCAAAACATCACGGATCTTTTGAACAACCCGATTTACAGCCGCGCGGTCGAGCTTGCCGAAGATTTGGCCGAACGCTACATCCGCGGCGAGGCAGACCGCGTCACGCTGGTTTTCAGCGAATTTCGCTCAGCTGTCCAACAAACCGTGGTTTTTCGCACATTGCTTCCCCTGGAACCTCCGAATACCGTCGCCGAATCGCAAGAGCAGTTTATCGACTATATCTACGAACCCGACAAGCAAACCCTACTCGATCGCATCGTGCGCCGTTATCTCGCAAACCAAATTTTCATGATCGTCCTCGAGTCAGTGGCCAGTGAGCATGGAGCACGCATGACAGCCATGGAAAACGCCACTGAAAATGCGGGAGAAATGATCCAAAAGCTGACCCTGGAGTACAACAAGGCCCGTCAAGCCGCCATCACGACAGAATTGATGGAGATTGTGGGCGGTGCCGAGGCACTGAAAGGTTAGAGCACAGGAGCCACCAATGGTTGCAACTAAAACGAAACCCGAATCCGTTGGAAAAATCTTACAAGTTATCGGACCCGTCGTCGACGTCGCTTTCCCCCCTGGTAAAGTGCCCGAGATCTATACGGCCCTCAAAGTCACCAACCCGGCAATTGGGGATACCGAGCACAACCTAACCATCGAAGTAGCCCAACACTTGGGCGAAAACGTCGCTCGGTGTATTGCCATGGACTCGACTGATGGTTTGGTTCGAGGCATGCCGGTGCTCGATACGCATGCTCCTATTCAAATTCCGGTAGGCAAGGAGATATTGGGCCGGATCTTGAACGTTGTGGGCCAACCCGTAGACGAAGGACCGCCCGTAGATGCAAAGATCTTCTATCCCATCCATCGTTCGCCACCCAGCTTTCTCGATCAAGACGTCGCGGTCGAAGCCCTGGAGACCGGAGTGAAAGTTATCGACCTGCTGGAACCTTACATGAAAGGCGGCAAGATTGGATTGTTCGGCGGTGCGGGCGTAGGCAAAACAGTCATTATCATGGAAATGATCCATAACGTCGCTACCAAGCATGGTGGTTATTCGGTCTTTGGCGGAGTAGGAGAGCGTACCCGGGAAGGCAACGATTTGTGGCTCGAGATGAAAGAATCCGGAGTTCTCAAGAGCGCCGCATTGATATACGGACAGATGAACGAGCCTCCGGGAGCCAGAGCCAGAGTCGGATTGTCGGCCCTTACGGCGGCCGAATATTTTCGTGACGAAGAGGGTCAAGACGTGTTGTTGTTCATCGACAACATATTCCGTTTTACCCAAGCAGGATCGGAAGTTTCAGCCCTTCTGGGACGCATTCCCGCCGCCGTTGGATATCAACCTACTCTTTCGACCGACTTGGGCGAATTGCAGGAACGCATTACTTCAACCAACAAGGGCTCGATTACCTCAGTGCAAGCGATCTATGTGCCCGCAGACGACCTCACCGACCCTGCTCCGGCCACGACTTTTGCACACCTTGACGCCACTACGGTTTTAAGTCGTCAAATCTCCGAGCTTGGTATTTATCCGGCCGTTGATCCACTGGACTCCACTTCCCGGATCCTGGATCCCAAGGTCGTGGGAGAAGAACACTACCGTACGGCCCGTGACGTACAGGGTGTTTTGCAGCGTTACAAAGACTTGCAGGATATTATCGCCATCTTGGGCATGGAAGAGCTCAGTGACGACGACAAATTGACCGTTGCACGAGCGAGAAAGATACAAAAATTCTTATCGCAGCCGTTCCATGTGGCCGAGACTTTCACCGGCAAACCCGGTCGATATGTAGCGCTGAAAGACACAGTATCTGGTTTCCGCGAGATCCTGGATGGCAAGCTCGACGATTTGCCCGAACAAGCCTTTTACATGGTGGGCACCATTGATGAGGCCAAAGAAAAGGCCCGCGAGATGGCGGCAGCCTAATCGCATCGCATAAAGGGAGTCAAAGGTGAACGAGCGTATTTATCTGCGCTTACTCTGCCCGTACAAGAGCGTCCTTGAGGAAGAGGTCGAGGCTGTCATTGTACCCGGTGAGCTGGGCGAGTTTGGCGTTTTACCCAGACACACCAAATTTGCCACCACCCTCGTCACCGGAATACTCCGGTACATCCAGGATGGCAAGACACATCGTTTGTCCATCGGAGGTGGATTTGCCGAAGTGCACGCAAACGGTGTTACGGTGTTGGCGGATTCGATCGAAAGACCTCGAGATATCGATCCCGAACGGGCAAAACAAGCTCGTGACCGGGCACTCGAAGAGCTGAAAAACCGCCCAACTCTCAAAGAGGTTGAAGTTTCACGCTGGGAGCAGCGCCTCTTGCGTGCTGAAAACCGCTTGAAACTCCTGAGCTAATCACTCTCCTCTCAACCGTAAAACACTCGCTTCGGTCAACCAATTGTAATGAATGATTTATAGGGCTCTGGACATGGCCGGGTTTTCGATATCCCGATCCTGAAGAGCTCTTACTCCAAGAACATTTCGGCGCAATTTACGAATCGCCTCGACAACCGCATCGGCGGCCGAAAGTGTC
Organism: Myxococcota bacterium; assembly: GCA_041560255.1. Classification (GTDB taxonomy): domain Bacteria; phylum Myxococcota; class B64-G9; order B64-G9; family B64-G9; genus JBFFBT01. The sequence goes on from JBFFBT010000193.1 coordinate 10,493, forward strand.
GATATCATAAGAGCTTTGCTTTCTTGCGCGGCCTTTCTCAGCTCTCGTTCGTCGTAGTAAGCAGTACCGCCCAAGGGAGTGTTGATGATGATGTCAATCTCACGATTGTGCACCAGATCAGCAATATGAGGGCGCCCCTCGCCGAATTTAAGCACGGTTTTGGCGACTTGTAGGCCTCTGGATCTGAGAAACTCCGCCGTTCCCCGGGTGGCCAACAGGGTAAAACCGAGACTTTCAAAGCCCCGTGCTATAGGTAAAACACTCAGCTTGTCACGATCATTGACGGATATGCAGACATTTCCGTGCACCGGCAATGTTCGACCCGCCGACATCATTCCTTTCGCAAACGCCAACCCAAAAAGATCATCGGCTCCATACGCCTCACCGGTTGAACGCATCTCGGGTCCCAATAACGGATCGAACCCGGGAAACCGGTCAAACGGAAACACCGGCACCTTGACTGCATAGCCATCTATACGTGGCTCGCGGGTCAATCCCAATTTTTTCAGTTTCTGACCGGCGATGATCCGGGCAGCCAGCTTCGCGAAGGGTATTCCACACGCCTTGGATAAAAACGGAACCGTTCGGCTGGCGCGCAGGTTGACCTCGAGCACATAAACCCGATCTTCGAAGATGGCATACTGTACATTCATCAATCCGCATACATTGAGTCCACGAGCTAATTGTATGGTATGCTCACGAATGGTTTCCAAATGAGTCGGTTTGATTTTCCATGTGGGCAGAACCGCCGTGGAATCCCCGGAATGAATTCCGGCTTGCTCCAGATGCTCCATGATTCCACATATCACGACACTTTCACCATCCGCCAAGGCGTCGACATCCACCTCGAAAGCATCCTCCAAAAATTTATCCACCAAAATCGCCCGGCCCGAAGAGACCCGGATGGCTTCATCCAAAAACCCTTCCAACCTATCTTCGTCGTAGCAGATCGCCATCGCCAATCCACCCAAAACATACGAAGGCCGGACCAGTACTGGATAACCAATTTTATCGGCCACCTGCATCGCCTCGGCCAGATTGTTGGCCGTACCATAATCAGGTCGGGC
>JBFFBT010000194.1:0-11517 GCA_041560255.1 Myxococcota bacterium
AGTTGAAAAATGAGTTGGGCATTCGCAATGCGTACTTGGAAGCCAATGTACTGGTCCTCGAAGCCCAACGAGCAATCCAGTCACAAGATCACCAAACCGCGCAGCAACGGGTAGATGCGGCTATTGAACTGGCTCCAGACCTGCCGAGTGCGTATCTTGCCCAAGCATCCCTATGGTTTTTTGACGATCACTTTCGTTTGGGTCGAGTTTTGGGTGTTTTGGGCGAATCAGTGGCAGCCGCCATGCGCGATCCATTGTCGTCCAATCGATTGTTCATAAACCTTTTGATTGCAACACTATTAGGCCTGGGGTTGAGCTGCATCGTGATTGTCATCACGCAACTCACCCGCATATCCACGGTTTTCTTTCACGATTTTCATCATGTATTTCCAAAAGGGTCCACCTACGTTCAAACCAGCATCCTGGCAGTGGCGTTGATCTTGTTGCCCATTTTATTTCGTCTGGGTTTTGTCATCACTTTGATCTATTGGATCATCATCACCTGGTTGTATCAATCCAACAAAGAAAGACTGGTTACATTTTTCATGTTAATCTATTTATCCCTGGCACCACTTGCCCTGCAGACCATTGTAATGGGTTTGCGTTTGCCGGGATCCAAGATCCCACACTTTCTCGATATCGTGCAGGGTAGCGCCCTTCCGGACAGCATCAGGACTCTGGAACGCTGGCTTGAGCAGAAACCCAATGATCCGGCCGCAATGACCATCATGGCGAATTATTACAAAAGAACCGGCCAGTTGAACAAAGCGAAAGAATATCTTGAAAATGCCTTACGTCTGCAGCCAGACTCGCCCGAGATTGCGAACAACTTGGGAAATATTTTATTTTTATTAGACAATGTCGATCAATCCATTCGCCTGTACGACCAGGCTGCAAAAATTCGACCCGACTTGACCATTCCTTTTTTCAATCTGAGTCGCGCTTTTTACAAGAAAATGGATCTCAACAGAGGCAAGCAATATCATTCACATGCATATCAGCTGAATCCTGACTTGGTCCGGCTTCTGTCTGAAAAGGCCAAGACCAGAAAGATAAATGATGTCGTGGCGGATCTTCCCATGCCGCACTCCTGGTGGTTATCCGAAAACATTGTGGAGGAAGAAAATTTAGATATTGCTCGAAGCATATCCCATATGTGGAAAGATTGGGGGGGATTCGGCCGGGCCGAAAGTTTCCCCTTCATTGGTGGAGGATTCGTGATAGTATTAGGCATCGTTGCGGCTTTACGCCGCCGGATCCGGATTTCCGGTGTGTGCATAAAATGCGGCCGCCCGGTCTGCCGGCGCTGCAACACAGAGCTGTACGATGATTTGGTTTGCGGCCAATGTTTCCATGCGTTTATTCAAAAAGATCAGGTCGATGCAAAATCCAAAATATCGAAAGAAATCCAGATACGCCAATATGTCAGACGGCGTGAAAATATCGCTCGAGCCATCAATTTCGTCATACCAGGTGTTGGTCAACTCATCAAAGAACGACCCATTCGGGGCGCGCTGTTTATTACGGTATTCTGTTTGACGGTCATGCAGGTTTTTCTCGCTCCCGGCGTGATACCCGATAGTCGGAATTTGGCAATAAGCTTCGATTGGATTACGCTGGTTCCGATGTTTGCTTTGTTGTTGACATTCTATGCCTGGGCCATCATGAATATTTTCAGGATGGATATGTAGTGTTTTCCAACCCATAACAAGCAACGAGGCAACAGAACTTTATGGCGCTCAAAGGCACATTGAAAGATTTCGGAATCGCTGATATTTTTCAACTCATCAGCCAACAGTCCAAAACCGGCGTGCTGCATATTGCCAACAAACAAGAAGAAGTCCGCATCTCATTTTCCAACGGTGACGTCATCAGAGCAGAATCCACATCGCGTAAAAAGCGAGATCTTCTGGGCTCGTTATTGGTGCGTTCCGAAGTATTGACCGAAAAACAGCTCGATGAAGCTTTGGAAGTACAAAAATTAACCCTTAAAAGATTGGGAGATATCCTGATCGAACGAGGTATGTTGACCCTGGAGGAAATCAAAGAGTTTGCCCGCCTACAAACCACTGAAACCATCTATAAGCTTTTCCATTGGGAAAGCGGTACCTATGCATTCGAGTCGGAGGAAGTGTTCTACGACAAAGCCACCATGGAACCGATACGAAGCGAAAATGTCTTAATGGAAGGCTTTCGAATGGTGGACGAGTGGCCTTTGATTCGAAAAAAAATCACCTCATACGACATGAATTTCAGAAAAGTCAGAGAGCTGCCCGCAGTACCGGCGGCCAAACCCGGCAACGATCAACTCGACAACGCTTTGGATGACATGTTTTCAGAGCACAGTACCTCTCGCAAAGGAGAAAAAAACATCGGACCGGCCGAAAGGCAGGTTTTCGAACTGATTCAACCGGACAGAAACGTACAGAAATACATCGATTTATCCAGACTGGGAGAGTTCGAGACATGCAAGGCGTTGTCCAACCTACTTCTTTCCGGTTTGATCAAGGTGGACATGCCGAGCAAGAGCCCGCTCGGGAAATCGTCCGACTTGGGAGCCCCGGGAGGCACTCCCGGTCGTTTCCGACTTGGCAATACAATTGTCCAGGCAGGCATGTATCTGTTCATCAGCATATTATTGTACTTGGCATTTCATTCTATTAATGTCGACATATTGGCGCTTTTTTCCGGTTCTGGATCTCAAGGCAATTTCTATTCCGAGCCAATCACAAAAGAGCTCGTGGATCGCGGACAGAAACTGCGGATACGATCGGCATTGGAAGTGTACCGACTTGACACCGGATCGTACCCGGATAGTCTCACCGATCTTTTGAGCAACAAAACACTCAGCCCCGATGAGTTAAGATATCCTTGGAAAAAAGAACACTTTTATCAACGCACAGGAGATGAATATCATCTTCTAAGACCACTTGAGTAACCACCATGCAACCAACGGCTGAATCGAATTCACAACCTTTGGTACGCCTCGAGCTTGAAGACGAGGCTTCGGCCAGAATCCTTCTGGGACCAGGCAACAATCATCTGCATCTGATTGAAAAAACTTTGGGTGTCAACATATCGGTTCGAGGCACAGTCTTGACCCTGACAGGCCAACAAGAAAAACTCACCTTGGCCCAGAAACTCATTGTCGAGTTATATGGTCTCGTGCGGGAAGGCCGACCCATATATGCCTCGGATGTTGAGCATGCGGCCCGCCTCGTTCATCAAAACCATAACATCGCACTGCGTGAGATCTTTTTGGATACCATCTACATTTCCAACCAAAAGCGCATTATAACGCCCCAGGGTCTCGGTCAAAAATGTTATATCGACGCAATCCGCAAGTTCGATGTCGTGATCGGCATCGGACCGGCCGGCACGGGAAAAACCTATTTGGCTATGGCGATGGCGGTATCCGCCTTGAAAAAACAAGAAGTTCAGAGAATCGTCATCACCCGACCTGCGGTGGAGGCGGGAGAAAAGCTTGGATTTCTTCCGGGTGATTTGGCTGAAAAAGTAAATCCATATCTCAGACCGCTATATGACGCCTTGCATGATATGATGGAGCATGATCAGGTCACTCGATTGATGGAAAAAGGCACCATTGAAGTAGCACCTTTGGCGTTCATGCGCGGACGTACTCTAAACAGCAGCTTCATCATCCTCGATGAGGCCCAAAATACAACCTCCGACCAAATGATGATGTTTTTAACGAGACTGGGGTACGATTCCAGGGCGGTTATCACCGGCGACATCACCCAAGTGGACCTTCCCCCGGACAAACCATCCGGATTAATTGAAGCGTCTGAAATTCTTACCGGCATCAAAGGCATTGCGTTTTGTCGATTTAACGAGCATGATGTAGTACGTCATCCACTGGTTCAAGAAGTTATTAAAGCCTACCATATGCACAACTTGAAAAAACGCGGACTGCGTGGAGAAAACCAACGTGAACACCGGAAGGAAAAATAAGGATCGCACCAACCTGCCATTCGTGCAAACGGTGACCGAGATCACCCGCGGATTGCACAAATGGCAGCATCGGGTCTATCCCATGGCGCTGATCGCCATGCTTTTGGTTTTGGGCGCGCTGGTGGGTGTTTTGACCAATCCCGCCGCGACCAGCCCTGCCCTGCCGTTGACGGAAGAGTTGGTTGGAAGCACGGCGACAGAAGACATCCAGGCTCCGGTGAGCTTTCCGGTTACCGATGAAGAAGCCACCGAGAGAAAACGTAAAGAAGCCGAGGAATCCGTACGTTCGGTTTATGATTTCGAACAAGAGTTGGGCAGCGAGAGAATCAGTCGGCTGAGAGAAGCATTTGCCGAAATGGCGAAAATCATCGAGCAATACGAGATTTCAATAAAGACTCAAAAACATAAAGAAGAATCCATTCGACCCAAATCCCCAGGCTTGATCAAGAACCTTGAAAATTCGAAAACCAACCAGCAAAAACCCCTTCCAACCGAGCAATCCGAACCTCGAGATCCCGTGGTTTCGCTGGATACCAAATTAGAGAACGAAAAGGGTAGATTTATTCGAACTCTACAAGTGGTATTGAACGACGAGGATTTCTCGAGACTCAGGCGGGATCGGTTTTCATCCAAGTCTCTTTCCGCCATGGTAGGATTAATCGCTGATGTCATGCAACGCATGATTGTCGAAAACCACGAGTTACTGGCCGCCGAGCAAGATCGGGGAATCACCATTCGGGTGCTCAGGGAAGGCGTGCCTTACCAAGAACACATGGTACGCCGATTGTCGAAAATCTTGGACGTCAAAGGAGCCCGTTCCAGGCTCGAGCGAACCGCGGCGCTCGAATTGAGACAAGTCTCGCCGTCCCTGCGAACCACTTATATCAGAGTGGCGAGTACTTTGGTCGCAGCCAACCTCAAGTTCAACAAGTCCGAGACCAGATCGCGCAGAGAGCAGGCTCGAGACGGGGTCAAGCCGCTCATTTCATTCATAGAAAAAGACTCGAACATCATCGACCGGGGTGAAATCATCACACCCACACACATCCGTATTTTCAAAGAGATGAAAAGAAGAATGGGAGACGTCAATCCCTTCGAGATCGGATTGGGCACATTTTTGCTGTTCATCCTGATTCTGGTTATTACCAACCGTTTTTCCACCAGCAACATACGAGCCTTTTTCGCCCAACCAAGAGACTATTTTTTCATCGGCCTGGTTTTACTTATTTTTATGGTAACCATCAAAATATGGTTCTGGATTTTCGGCGCCGTTTGGGATCGGTTTCAGTTTTTCGCGCTCGAATCTTATCATTATGCCATTCCCTTCGCGGCCGGGGCAATGTTGGTGCGCTTTGTTCTCAACAGTGAAATCGCTTTGGCGTTTTCGGCCGTAACCGCCATCCTGGCGGGCCTGCTGATGGACAACAACATTGGATTCAGCATTTATTGTTTTCTAAGCTCATTGGTCGCAGCCTGGGCGGTCGCAACGGCCAAGCAACGAATATCGCTTTTGAAGGCCGGATCAGTAACCGGGCTTGCCAATATGACCCTGGCAATCGGAGTAACGCTTTTCTTTGGAAATTTTTGGTCTCATACCACTTTGTTCAATATCATTTTCGCTTTTTTCGGGGGGATTTTTTCCGCAATGATCGTCACCGCCAGCGCGGGACCAGTAGAGGCTTTATTTGGATACACCACCGATGTTTCCTTGCTGAGGCTTGCAAGCCTCAACCATCCCTTGTTGAAGGATTTGATCGTCCAGGCCCCCGGAAGCTATCATCACAGCATCATCGTCGGCTCCCTGGTGGAAGCCGCCGCGGAGGCCATCCATTGCAACCCCTTGCTCGCTCGGGTCATGGCCTACTATCATGATATCGGTAAAGTAAAAAGTCCTCATTATTTTTCTGAAAACCAGCGAGATAGAACCAACCCGCACGACAAATTAAAACCTTCACTCTCAGCAACCGTATTGAAAAAACATGTCAAAGACGGTGCCGAGCTGGCCAGAACCGACAAGTTGGGCCAGCCCATCTTGGACGCCATCACCCAACACCACGGCACTTCCCTGATCAAGTTTTTCTACCAAAAAGCCAAAGACCATGAAGATCCCGAAAATCCGGTCAAGGAAGCGGAGTTTCGCTACCCGGGTCCTAAACCACAAAGCCGGGAAGTCGCCCTGGTCATGCTGGGAGACAGCGTAGAAGCTGCCGCCAGAAGCATCACCGAGCCCTCTCCGGCGCGTTTACAGGGATTGGTGCAAAACATCATCAACCGCAATTTCTCGGACGGTCAACTCAACGAGTCCGATCTTACCCTCAAGGATCTGCACGAAATCGCCAGAGCTTTCACCCGAGTTCTCACCGGCATCTATCACCATCGTCCGGATTACCCCGAAGCGGCCACCAAAGAACGGGAAAGCATCGACAAAAAACCCAAAGACACGGGACAAATGGCCATCAAAAAAGAACAACTCGAAAAATCAGAAGAAAACCTAAAACGCCTCGGCTTGTAAGACTGGTAACCAGCATGACGGTTTCGATAACCCGGAGAAAAAATCTACCCGACATCGACGTGGGCCTGCTGCGCCGCCGGGCTGTCAGACTACTCAAACTCTGCCATGTCTCGGACAAAGAGCTATCCATTTTGCTGACCGATGATCGGGAGATGCACACCCTCAATCATACCTACCGCAACCGCGACCGCACAACCGATGTGTTGTCTTTCTCACAACAAGAAGGCAACCAGCCGTGGGCGCATCCCGGATTATTGGGAGATGTCGTCATCTCGGTTCCTACCGCCGTTCGGCAAGCACACAAAAACGCCCATCCACTCATGCACGAAATCATCCATCTGCTCATTCATGGAGTGTTGCATTTGTTGGGCTATGACCACGAAAATGTGCCTTCATCCGAAATCGAAAAAATGCAAAAAGAACACAAACGCCTGCAAGCCTCTCTCAATCCCGATCATCAGCCTGGATGATCGACACACCTACTCCCGGCTTTCTCTCTATGATCATGCCATCTAGTTTGGACATGAGCGCTTTTCAATATCAAAACACTCCTCCGATCGAAAGGCAAGCCTGCCGGGACGAAACCATTACCCTAGGCGTTACAGTAACGTGGTTTTCCCAAATGAAGAAACTCGTACCAATAACCCCAAGCAACGCTCCCCCGATCTCCAAAGCAAGTCCGGCGGTGCGGTAGTTGTCGATTTTTTCATCCATAGAAGGTTTCTCCGCAGGACTTACAGGATCCTGTCCAAGATCCCATGCCTGCAAATATAAAACAAGTCCAGTCACCATGGCGGCACCCCCCACTCCAAGCAGAGTCCAGCCCAAGGGCTTTCGCCAGGTAGAACTCGGCTGATCGCCGTTTTGTTGCGGGCTCGGACAGGAGGTGTAGTCCCGCGGTTCTTTCAATAATGCATTGGTGTGCTCCACAGGTTCTGTATCTGGTTCGCCAGAGAACAAAGAAAGCCTTTTGGGTGCGTAGTCCAGCTGAGTCCGGGCAGAAAGGTTCGGATCCATATCGGTTCCTGCAAAAATCCGCTCTATTTTCTTACTAGACCCCTTGGCACCATTATCATCTCGAGCCGGCGCCGCCTGTGTCAAACAGATTGCAGTAGCAATAACGATCACACACAATTCTTTTTGCATCTCCCACCTCTTCTCGATATTTATTTCGTTCTTGATGAAAAACTATGCGATCTATCGAATTGCGTCAATTGATTTATTCCACGCCAATCCCACGCATATAGATTGGAGGCTATCTCGATCCGGATAGAAGTGAGCTCTACAGCAGTCCCAAATGTTTACCCGCAATCTCCATGGCTCGGATGGTTTTATCCAGATCTTCCTCCGTATGGAGAGCTGTGACTTGAAAGCGGATACGAGCCTCTCGTTCAGGTACGACCGGATAGCAGAGTCCATGTGCGTAAATCGTGTGCTCATAGAGCTGGTTGATCATTTTTTGTAAGGTAACCACCTCTCCCACCATCACGGCAACAATCGGGTGAATTCCCGGCAGGACTCGAAAACCTTTTTTGGAAAGACCGTTTCGCAGATACCGTACCCGGTCGTTCAATATGTCGATCGGGACCTTTCCTTGCTCCACGAGCTGCAACGCCTTGAGAGCCCCTCCGGCCATGGCGGGCGTCATGTTGCTCGAAAACAAGTAGGTCGTGCATTTCTGGCGCAGCCATAAGACGATCTCTTCCCTGCCCGCCGCAAAACCACCCATTCCACCACCCAAGGCATTGCCGAACGAACCGGTCACCAAATCAACCTGATCCATGACCTGATTCAGCTCGCAGGATCCCCTACCCCGGGCGCCCAATACGCCGATTCCCAGCGCGTCATCCACCACCACGATGGAGTCATACTTTTTGGCCAGCGCGCAAATCCCGGCCAAGTCCGCCACCTGCCCGTCAAACGGAAAAACCCCGGTGGTCACAATCGAGCGAAAACGCGCCGCCCGAGATCGTTTGAGCTTGTCTTCCAAATCATCAATATCGTTGTTACGGTACGAATAAACCTTCGCCCCGGACAACCTCACACCTTCCGCCAGGCTGGAATGAATCAGCGAGTCACAAAACACGAAATCCCTATCATCGAAAAATGCCTGAAAGAGACCAATATTGACATGATACCCCGAACCAAACAACATGGCGGTGGGATGTTTGAGAAAATGAGCCAAATGATTCTCCAGCTCTCTGTGAATCGAACGGGTCGCACCCATCATTCGCACGGAGGCCTGACCGAAACCATGCATCTGCATTGCGGTGATTGCAGCTTGCATGACTTCATCATTACGGGCCAAACCAAGGTAGTCATGATTGGCGTAGTTGATGAGTTTACGCGCCGGCAAGCCGGCTTCACGCCCATCCGGGAAAAAAACTTCATCACGTTTGTAGAGTCCCGCTTGCACGAGTTTTTTGATTTCCCGCGCCAGCAAAGGCACCAGTGTTCGAGCCACACAATCCTCCCGAGATCAATCCCTCAATCGGATCCGACAAAACCAATTTCGTTGGTTCCGATAAACCATACGATTGCCGAAATACAGTATTGCCACGACAAACCTCGTTTATGAGTGATATGTCTGCAATACCCATCGATGCCGGCGGCCAAACCTCCAGGATTTGGTTCATAAAAACGAGATAAACCAAACTCGGTTACCAGTTCGGCGTAACGCCGTCTGAGCTCATTTCGAATGGCCGGACGAAATTTCTTATTCTTCTTCATGATCCGATATCTCGTCTGGGTATCTAGAAATTCCTTTTCCCCAAGTTTGTTGGCAACCATGACGTCAGATATCAATCTGCAATTCCTTTGGTTGTCTCTGCCGCTTCGTTGCCGACAATTCGTCTCGGCTGCATCCAACAAACATCTGGTCTTGAGATCGGCGTAGGCGGATCTACATCGGTTGTTGTCAACGGCTTGAATATAATTGCGAATGTTCTTCAACATGTTTTGATTGGATTTCCCGAATGCGTCTAACATTTGCTGGACATAGTTGATGCGATTTTCCGAAGTGTAGTCTGCATCCGGCCAAACCGGGTTAAAAACACCGAAAATCAACCAACATGTTGTCACCAAGTAGATTTTTTTCACATACGACCTCGATGCAATCCATATTGTTGCCGAAAGACTTCGACAAAGTTTTTAAGATGCAAATGGTATGGATACACTTCGTAGAGATCGGTTCTGGCCGTGATGCCCTTCACATCGAGAAATAGATCCAAGTCACGCAGGTATTCCAGCTTTGACAATCGATAGCTCTCTTCTGAAAACAGCTCGTCTACCGGCATCTGTTCGTCACGTCTGGTTATGGAAACCCGGCTCATAAACCTTCCATAGCGAAATCCGGGCGCATACAGACCGGCCAATTTTCTCGCCAGCTCCACAAATCTCAGTCTACCCAATCGAGAAGCTGAAAACCGTATTTCGGATGCGCGAAACGTGCGATCTTTCAATCGAACCGGGTAATCTTTCCAACTATCCCGGTCACTGTCGGTTTCCATGAAACATTGAAAACTTATGATTTTCTCGAGACTCGGGATAACTCCGGATTTCAACACTATGGGTTGAGTCGCTTCCGATCCGGGTTTCTCAACCGAAGCAAATCCGAGCCGATTTAAAAGCGCCGAATCACGCTCATGCCGTCCGATAACCCGCACAAGCTCATCCCAAATACCCAGTCTTTCGAGAAACAATCGAGGGTTATGCTTCAATTGCCTGCAAGCATCCGGGTCAACGCCCCAATGAATAGTATGCTCAGCGCAAACTCCCACAATAGGCTTATGAGCCGGATCGAGAAACAATTGGTTGTATACCTGCTCCAAGACACGACCTAAAGTAACCTTTTCACCCGTCATGGCAAGCCGTTTTTGGGACACGGATGTAAGGCCCGTGCAATAACCCGGCTCCCACAACGCTCCAATTGCTCTGAAACCGTGTTGATCGGGGGGTGGCAGGTTGGTGAAAAGGTGGTGTGAGGCTCTTTGCGTGCTCAAAACAGCCCGGCTCTGTGCGTGGTACAACAATTCAATATGCTTGAGCTTGTTCTCCATTTCTTGGCCGAACTTTCTAAAACCAGTCAAACTCACCAAATCCAAAAGAGGCACAATCTGAGTCTGGAGCAATCTCCAAGTATAGTGCAAATATGGTTCATCTTTTTGCCTCAGAGTGCATGGTTGATCGTCTGTATCGGTATCTTTTCTCTCACATGGGCCCAGATCTTTAGCGAAGCCCAACCGAAAAGCACGAAGCAGCAGCTCACAACCCTGGCTCTCGGCTCCCTTGGGCACTGATGTTTTGGATTCCTCCTCACAATATTGTCTTGAGTCGGACCCAAGCCTTGCCGGCAAGTCTTTGAGCAAAGCAAATGTGCGGTTGTTGAAGGTAAACAATCCCACCCATAGAAAAACGACGATATACACCAATCTTTGCAAACCGGGCGGCAAGTCCCACGGCGGCTCCTCCAGGTTTTCACCGACTTTGATTTTTCCGACAATATGATCCATCAGGGTGATTTCAGACTCGTCACTTCGACTCGCAGAGGAATAACTGAAACTGGTTATGCTGCGTTCATCCAGTCTCCAGATTCGCACTACCATAGTGCCGGTGAGCATGGCAAACAAACCCAGAAACGCCGCCACCCAAGGATCGAGTTGCACCAAATAGGCAATGTCCAAATAGCCTTCAAAAAACACCAGCATCGTCATACCGACAAACAATGCAAGCGACGTGATGGTCTTGGCTCCAATCATGAGCGATACCCACCGACTCTCTTATTGTTTACATACAATCTCAAAATACGAGATAATCCAACTTTCTCATCATGGCGATCCTATTTCATCGAGTCGTTTGTGACATGGCGCCATCCTCTCCTTCCAGATTTACCAGTTTGTCCTCAATGGTGATACGGCGGTTTTTGGCTTTTGCATCTCTGAGCACCGATCGTTGAGCTTTGGTCAGCTTACCTTGATATTCGGGCACTTCCTGAGCCGGACTGTTGTCGGCATGGGTGCACAATACGATATGAT
>JBFFBT010000195.1:0-11363 GCA_041560255.1 Myxococcota bacterium
ATAGAGGCTGTGAGAAGAGGTCTTGATACCATAAAAAAAATGCTTCCGGGGGGAGCTTTGCGAAAGCTGTTGATCACGACTCCGGCTGTCATTGCCGGAATACCCTGTGAGGATGAGGCCAGCCAATGAGAAAAATGCTTGTCAACGTCATCATTTCTATCGCAATTGGGGGTCTGTTTATTTGGTTGGCGATTCGAGATGTTGATTGGGTCCAGGTGGGTCGCGGACTGGTACGGGCGAATCTTTGGATAGTCGCCGGATATTTTGTGTTTTTCTGCTTGGTGCAGCTCGTGCGCACGGTCCGTTGGGGCACCTTGCTCAGACCTTTGGGTCAGGTCGACTTTAAGAAATTGTTGTCCGTCGCGTCGGTAGGATTCATGGCATTGATCGTATTGCCATTACGTTTGGGTGAGTTCATCCGGCCGATTCTGGTGGCCGACACCGGAAAAATCCGCATGAGCGCGGCTCTGGCGACCATCGTGGTCGAACGCATCATCGATAGTTTGGTCATGGCTTTTCTGTTGGTGGTTTTGGTGTTTTTGGTTCCTGAGAAAATGAACGAAGCGGTGGAAGTTCGTACCTGGGGATTTATGTTGTCCGGCTTGTTTTTGGGCATGTTATTGGTTCTCTTGCTCATCTGGTGGAAGAGAAAATCCGCCCTGGTTTGGTTTGCCAGGTTTTTTGGATTTTTACCCAAACGGATATTGGACAAATGTGTGAATTTACTGGACTCGTTTATTGATGGATTACAGGCCTTGCCCAACGCGAGGTTGTTCGCCGATTTCATGGGATATACCTTTCTCTATTGGGGGTTGGCGGGATTTGGGATGTGGTGGATGTTTTTGGCTTTTCCAGAGCTTGCCGACCTGGGCTGGGTCGAGGCTTTTGCATGCTTGTCCGTGTTGTGCGTTGGATTGATGATACCTGCAGGCCCGGGTATGATCGGTAACTTTCATTATTTCGTCAAGCTGGGTTTGTCACTCTTTGTATCCCAACAAGTGTTGGGTTCCGCCGGCTTGGCGTACGCCATCCTTGTCCATGCGGTGCAACTCGTCCAACATCTCGTTTTCGGGTTGCTGTTTTTATTCTCCAGCCATACCTCGTTCGAGTGGATCTTGAGACAGGCCAATCCTTCCCGTACGGTTGAGTCTGCTTGTGATGAAGCCGAAACGGGCAATCCGGCTGTATAAAATCAACCCAATTCCACAAACGATGAAAAAACGGCTTCCCAAGGCATATGCACATCGGCCCAAAATGATATCCCAAGGCTTGCCCGTTCCGTCGAGCTCCAAGCTTTCCAATCGGGCCGAAGAAGAAATACGGGAAGAGGAGCAGTTGTGCCAAAAGGTACGCCACGCGTTGATATCATACATCCAACCGGCCGATCTGCCGGATTATGATGCACGACTCTTGCAGCTTCGGGATGCTGTGGCTCAAGAAAAGCTCATGGAGGATCAGGCCTCTTTGTTGGAGGAGATGGATCGGGTAGCGGCTCTTTCGAGGTTTACAAAAAACCGGTTGCAGCAAAAGCCGGATATCCAGAGTCCCTACTTCGCGCACCTTGGTTTGGAGATGGATCACGGGGAGTACCGAGACATTCTCCTGGGTAAAACCAGCTTCATAGCAAACGGCATTCGGATCGTTGATTGGAGACATGCGCCGGTCAGTCGTGTGTTTTATCGGTACCGCCAGGGAGATGCGTTTGTGGAGGAATTTGCAGGTAGACAAGTGTCGGGCCTGGTGCACAAACGTCGATCGGTGTCCATCGTGGATGGAGAGTTGGTTCGGATAGCGACTTCGGATTCGGTCTATCTTCGCACCTTTGAGGGTTGGCGGGATGTGACCAACCAAACGACCCGTTTGCAGGGTGGGGCCGGAAAAGCCGCTCGTCCCGATACGACCCGATCTTTGAGTGTAAACACAGGGAAGAAAGAGAAAAATAAACCCCTGCGGTTGGGAGCCGACGGGGAGCAGGTATTGCACCGGGCGGACAAACGGTTGCCCGAGATGGCTGCGTTGCTCGACGGGGAACAATTTGATCTGCTCACCAGGCAGGGTGAGACCATGTTGGTGGTATCCGGCGGAGCGGGTTGTGGAAAGACCACCGTGGGCTTACACCGGTTGGCGTATTTGGCGTATTACGATGAAAATCGCTTTCGCGCTTCACGCATGCTGGTTTTGGTATTCAGCCCGGCGCTCAAGCGATACACCGAGCGGGTATTGCCGGCCCTGGGATTGCACGGGATATCCGTACGCACTCTGGCTGAGTGGGCCGCAGAACAATGCCGAAAGAATTTTTCCGGATTGCCGAAACGAATTTGCGAAAACACGCCTGCAGTGGTGGTTCGTTTTAAAACCCATGTGGCTTTGCTCGAGATGTTGCGTGATGCCGTTGGCAACACCAAGCTTTCGGACCCGGTGAGGTTGTTTGACGAGTTGTTTACGGATCGGAATTGGATTCGTTCGGGTATCCAAAAGCACGCCCCCGGGGCGTTCAGCCACGATGAGCTCAAGCAGATCCACAGATGGTGTACGGACAGGCATTTTCGAAGAGTTGACGGACCCGATCCATTTTTAGAGGACGATGCGCCTTGCTATGACGAAGAAGACCCCATGATTTTACTCAAATTGCATCAGTTGCTCGGAAAACGCTTGATGTATGCCAAGAAACGCAAACTATCCTATGATCACCTGATGGTGGATGAAGCCCAAGATTTCAGCCCGCTCGAGCTATCGGTGTTGTTGCAAACCGTGCCGAACGGTTCGGTAACTCTGGCGGGGGATGTCTCGCAGAGAATCACCGATAATGATTTTTCAGATTGGTCGCAGATGTTGGCCGCCATCGGTCAAAAACAATTCGAAATATCGCATCTCAATGTAAGTTATCGTTCAACCCGCCAAATCATGGAGGTGGCCCGATTTGTGTTGGGACCTCTTTCGGACAACAAGCCATGGCAGGCCTCCCGATCGGGCTCTCCGGTTGAATTGCTGGGTTTCTCCGAGCTTGGAGAGGCCATGACGTTTTTGTCCGAAAGTCTATTCGATCTGGTGCAACGCGAGCCTACGGCTTCCATTGCAGTGCTTGCTCCGGATGAGCTACAGGCCGACGAGGCCTACCAGATATTGCGCCGCACGGAGCTCGAATTGATCAACCGGGTTCGCGGTGAGGAGTTTTCGTTCGGCCCCGGTATCGAGTTGACCGATGTGGCTTCCACCAAGGGACTCGAGTTTGATTATGTCGTGATGCTGCAAGTGGATGAAAAGCACTATCCGGCTACGCCCGCCGCCCGCCGCTTGCTGCATGTGGGCTGCAGCCGCGCTATCCATCAACTCTGGCTTCTGCATTGGGAAAAGCGATCACCCCTGTTGCCCGGATGGTTGGATGCCAAATATGCAGGCTTGCCTTCGCCCGACTGAATGGATATATGACAAAAATATGATGAAAACGGATGAAACTGTGACATTATCCGGGTGCGAGAGAGATACAATGATTTCACATTGCGGTTGCTCCGCCGATCGGCCTGCCTGTCGGTGGGAGAGCGCGATCAGTTGAACCACTGATATACCACAACGGGAGGCCTTCATGTTGTCCAGGGAAAGACTTGTTGAAGCATGCGCCAACCGGTCGGTTGACAGACCCCCTGTTTGGCTCATGCGCCAGGCAGGCAGGTATTTACCCGAGTATCAGGAGATAAGAAAGAAACATACATTTTGGGAAATGATGCGCACGCCCGATCTGGCGGTGGAAGTGACCCTACAGCCGATACGTCGATTCGGGATGGACGCTGCCATATTATTCAGTGATATCCTGGTGGTTTTGGACGCCATGGGTTTCGATGTGGCCTACACTGAAAAAGGTCCGGTGATTTCTCCGTTGATCCGAAATCCCCAGGATTTGGAAAAGCTTACACATAAACCTATCAAGACCGCTTGCTCCTATGTAGGAGATTCGTTGCGGTTGTTATGTCGAAAGCTACACCCCGAGGTGGGAGTAATTGGGTTTGCGGGTGCACCGTTTACTTTGGCCGCCTATGCGACCGAATCAGGACCTCAGCGAAGCATCGAGGCGCTTGAAAAGCTTGCCGATGAGCAACCGCAATTGTATGACACATTACTTATGCGGTTGACGGATGGGATCGTCGAACTGCTCGGCATGCAGATCGAAGCCGGCGCGGATGTGGTACAACTGTTCGATACCTGGGCGAACCGTCTAACCGCTCGAGATTACAGCCGACTTGCAAAACCTTATACCCAACGGGTGATCGAACGCATTCAGGGCTTTGGGGTTCCGGTGGTCCTTTACATCCGTAATGCCGACCTGCATCTCGAACAGGCCTATGCTACCGGTTGCTCGGTTACGGCCATCGACGAGTCATTGACCATGGCCCAAGCCAGAAATCGGTTGGGACCCCAGGCGGTGCTGCAAGGTAATTTCAATCCCGAACGCCTGCACGATTCTGCCGATCGGATCCAGAATCAAGTTCGTGAAATGATCATGGGGACAAACGGGATGGGTCATATCGTCAATTTGGGTCGTGGCCTGACCCCCGATTCGCCCGTAGAAGGTGTGGAGAGGTTTGTTCGGGCGGTACGGGAGTGGAAAGCATGAGCTTACATTTCTCCCAGGATTCTCGTCGTATTGATCCCGATTTGCGCGCAAAATACGATGTGAGGGGTCCCCGTTATACCAGCTATCCACCCGCGACACATTTTCACGAAATAAATCCCGAAGAATTGGTGGAACCCATCCGGGAACGCAATCGGATTGACGCGGATCCGGGTTTGTCGCTCTATTTTCATATTCCATTTTGCCGATCCAAATGTCTTTTTTGTGGTTGTCATACGTTTATCAAAAGCGCGAGATCGGCGGATAGCTATCTGGATGCAGTCATTGCCGAAATGGATCTGATCCAAACTCTGGTCGATCCTCTTCGGCCGGTTTTTCAGGTGGCGCTGGGCGGCGGCACCCCCAATTTCCTGGGAGTCGGACAAATCAACCGCCTGGGAGAAGAGACGGCCAAGAGATTTCGGATGCAGCCCGAGGCCGAGATGTCGGTCGAGATTGATCCGCGCACTTCCAGCGTTGCCAAGCTGGATGCTTTTCTCGAGCACGGTTTCAACCGATTTTCATTGGGTGTACAGGATTTGAACGCCGCGGTGCTGCAAAAAGCACGCTGTGGCCAGGATGACATGCAGGTCGAAGAGGTCGTGGAGCATTTGCGCGCCCGGGGAATCATGAGCATCAACTTCGACTTGATATATGGATTACCGGGGCAAAATGTAGATACCGCAGCCGATACGGCCGAAAGAGTGTGTCGATTTCGACCCACCAGGATCGCGTTGTACAGTTATGCCCATGTGCCCTGGATCCGTCCCCATCAAAAAGCGCTCGAGAAATTCGGTCTGCCGGAATCAGAGCTGAAAAGCTCATTGTTTTTGACCATGATGGACGTATTTCTCAAAGCCGGTTATGTATCAATCGGAATGGATCATTTTGCCCTGCCTGAGGATCCCTTGGCGCTTGCATTCGGCAACGGGACCTTGCGAAGGAACTTTATGGGCTATACCACCGGACGAGGATTGGATTTGTTGGGTTTTGGAGCCTCGGCCATCTCGAGTGTCGGTCGGGCATATTACCAAAACGAAAAACAACTCGAGGATTACCGGCAATGTTTGGCTCAAACACGGTTGCCGATAGCAAAGGGATTTTTGTTGTCCAAAGACGATCGGTTTCGGCGTGAATTGATAATGGAATTGTTCTGCAATTTTCATGTTGATATGGGTATTTTATCCCGTGCTTACGGGTTGGAGTGGCGTAATTATCTTGCAGAGGACCTTACCCGGTTGGAGCAAATGCGCAAAGATGGCCTGGTCGATTGGGACGAGGGTGGTATTCGGGTGAGCGATGTGGGTCGTTTTTTCAGACGCAACATTTGTATGGTATTTGACCGCTATTTGGAATCCGATTTGAATCGGCGCATGTACTCGAGGACGGTATGATGGCGAAAGACGTTGATTCTGTCGGAGTCGTATTGCTCAATTTGGGGGGTCCTCGGGACACGAGTGATATTGAGCCTTTTTTGGTCAATCTTCTTTCGGATCCACAGGTAGTCGGGCTTCCTTGGCCCCTGAGACCCTGGTTGGCAAAGCGTATCGCCCGGCGTAGAGCTCCACTGGTTGCAAAACATTACCAGGCGATCGGGGGAGCCAGCCCCATTGACGAGCAAAGCCGGAGTCAAGCCCAAGAGTTGGGTCGTAGGTTGGGACCCGGATTTCTGGTCGATTACGCATTTCGGCATGCAGAGCCTTTTGCCGCTGACGCCATCCGGTCGTTGGTATCTGCCGGCGTGCGGAAAGTGGTGGCTTTACCCGCTTATCCCCAATGGTCTCAATCCACATCCGGATCGGCGATTGAGGATTTTCGCAGGCAAGCCGCGCGGCATGCCGTAGAAATGGATTGGGTCAAGTCGTATCCAGAAGCGCCCGGATATATCCAAGCTCTTCTGGATGCCGCCTTGCCAAGCCTGCAAAACTGCAGCTACGTCATGATAACGGCCCATGGTTTGCCGCAACGCTTGATTGAGAAAGGCGATCCCTATGTAAAAGAGGTGCAAAAAACCGCTGATGCATTCGTCCGGCGCCTGCCCGCTGGCACGAGACATTCGGTGGCGTTCCAAAGCCGGATGGGACCGGCTGCGTGGACCCAGCCATATCTGACCGACGAGATTGTCCGTTTGGGTCAAAGCGGAGTCAAAGATCTGGTGTTGGTGCCCATATCGTTTGTGTGCGAAAACCTCGAAACCCTGTATGAGTTGGATATACAAGTCGCCCAGCTTGCCGGGCAATGCGGCATCGAGCGCTTTGTTCGGGTTCCCACGCCGGGCTTGTCGGTAAGCTTCATCGATGCTCTGGCGGAGCTGGTTTTAGAAACGGCGCATCAGGCCGGCTGGAGGTCAGAGAAGTGACATCCTGGGAGATGGCCGCCATACCTTTGACGGTAGTGGGTTGCGATTTTCGGTGTGCCGCCACACAGTGGCGATCGCGCCTGGTTCTGGATCAACGTCAGGCAGTGGAGTTTTTCGAACGACTCAAGCAAAACCGGGCGGCGGATGGTTTGGTGGATCTCAATACCTGCAACCGCAACGAATGGATCGTATCGGGACCCGACCCGAATTGGGCGGCCGAGTTGTTGCGCACCCAGATGATTGACAGGGTCGGACAAGATGCCCTGAGTTGGTTCAGCCCATATGTATATATCGGCGAACAAGCCGCCAGGCATATTTTTCGGGTGGCCATCGGACAGGAGTCATTGGTGGTGGGAGAACGCCAGATCGCCGGACAGCTTCAACAGGCGCTGGTTGCCGCCAGACAGAGAAAAACTTCATCCCGGGTGCTCAATGGGTTGGGGACGGTGGCCGGCAGGTTGGTCAGGATTGCGCTTCGCAGGGGTTGCATCGAGTCGGCCGCGGTGGGCGTGCATGCTCTGGCGGTATCTTACCTCGAGCATCATCTTCCTGCCGAAGTTCCGTTGCGGGTGGCGGTGGTTGGAATGGGGCAGATCGGAAAACGGGTGTTGGGCATGTTGCAGCAAAACCCCTGGGTTCGGATCACCTGTTGTAACCGCACCGTTTCGAACGATAGCGACTTGAAGATCATGCCTTTGGACCGATTGAACCACATCCTGGCTGATTCGGATGCCGCCATTGTTTGTACCGGCGCCATGCAACCCATTGTGCGTTCTGAACACTTGGAGTACGTTTCTGAGCAGAAAAAGATGCTTTTGATCGATATCGGCATACCCCGGCAGATAGAAGACGATCTCGATCATCCGGGAGTGACCGCGGTGGGGTTGGATGATTTGACTGGTTTTTACAATCAACGCGCGTGTTCAAGACCGGCTTCCTTCCATACACAGGAGCAAGCCGAGAAGTTGGTGGATCGCGCCTTGGAGGAGTACGAAGCTTATTGCCGGGAGCGTCCATTTTCAAATGTGATGGATATCGTCCAGAAAAACCATCGTCAGCTCGTGGGCGAAGAAATACCGCGGCTGATCGCAGACACGCTCGATTACTTGCCTCAAGAGGCGCGGTTGAGACTCGAGACGGATCTGAAAAACATCATTTTGGAGTACACCAACGAAATTTTCTATACCATTAAGGAGTCACTCAAACGCAACGGAGAGGAGCATAAAACCGAATGACCGAGCGATGCGTTATCATCGGAACCCGTGGAAGCAAACTTGCCTTGGAGCAAACCCGGCGTGTCCAACACGTATTGGGGGGTGCGAGCAAACAAAAGATTGTACGCACTTCGGGAGATCGGTTTCAAGACAAGGCGTTGTGTGAGCATGACGGTATTGGTTTATTTACCAAAGAGATCGAGCAGGAGTTGTTGGTTCGTCGGATTGATATTGCAGTGCACTCTCTCAAGGACTTGCCCATCAAGCTGGCCGAGGGGTTGACCCTGGGCGCCATCATGCGGCGCGATGAAGCCTCGGATTTGCTTATCGCGAGGCCCGAATCGCTTGATGCAAGCCGTACCATCCCTTTGAAATCCGGATCGGTGGTAGGCGCCTCATCGCTTCGGCGCAAAGCCTTGCTTGCGAGATACGACCCCGCAATCACAGCGCAACCTATTCGAGGAAATGTTCCCACACGGCTGCAAAAGGTCGTCCGAGGCGATGTCGACGCCGTTATTCTTTCCAGGGCTGGGCTTTCCAGATTGGAGTTGGAGATCCAACCTCTTGTGGCCTATGATCTCAATCCGGACTATTGGCCGGGGGCGGCGGGTCAAGGCACCATTGCGGTGGAATGTCGCTTGGATGATGCCGAGGTGCTCGCTCGCTTGGAGCCTCTGGATGATCGCTTGACCCGCATCTGTGTGCAAGCCGAACGGTTTTTGTTGGCCACTTATGGGGGAGGTTGTCACGCGCCTTTTGGCGCCTGGGCTTCTTTGCGAGAAAAAAGTTTTCAAATTGTTCTGGCCGCCCCTGATAAGCACCAAGCATTCAATCTGGCTGTGTTTTCAGCCGGAAGTCTTGAAAGGGCCCGGGATGCGGCGGCAGCCTGGATTGGGTTGGGATGCCCGGAAAGAGATGACCTCGAGGAAATTCCATGGATTTGCCGACCCGCCCGGCCGTGGTGTTGACCCGCGAGCCCGATGATAATCTCGAGTTGAAAGCTCGGCTGCTTGCTTGTGGCGTCGAAGTGCGGGAGATCCCCTGCTTGGCCACGGAATACCTGGTCCCTCAGGTCATGCCCAAAGGGCGGGTGGCTGCATTGGTTTTTACAAGTAAACGGGGAGTAAGGGGCTATGTCGGGTTGGCGTCTCAAAATGCAGTGCCCAATGACTTTTCGTTCGAAATGGTGGCGGCGGTAGGCAGAGCTACCCGGGATGCGCTTCAGCAACATGGCTTTCGAGTAGAAATTGTTGCTGATCCAGCTGAAGGTCGGGTGCTCATCGAGATGCTTGCCCGCCGGTTGAATCCACCAGCTCGGATTGTTTGGGTATGCGGCAACTTGAGAACCGTCGAGTTGGACACAGTGCTCGATCGAGCAGGCTACATGGTCGAGGCTCTCGAGGTCTATAAAAACTATACACCCGATATCCCGCATTTGGATCCTTTTCCCGTAGCGGCCGTGTATGTGGCATCTCCTTCTGCCGCCCAAAGATTGGTTGAAAACAATCCTTGGATTAAGGATACTTTGTTTTGCGCCATTGGGCCAACGACGGCTGCGGCGCTCGGTAAGCTTGGTGTGAAGCGAATAGAACAAATCGGTATGCAGAGTGAAAAAACAGTACAGGCTCTTTTACATGCCTACCAATGCGCTTTGTGACAGGAGGCTATATGTCTATTGCACGAGAACGTTCGAAAGAATTGTATGCCCATGCCAGTCGATTGATGCCCGGAGGGGTGTCTAGTCCCGTGAGGGCTTTTAGGTCGGTTGGAGGTACACCGGTGTATTTTCGGGACGCCAGCGGATCGCGTTTTCGAGACGAAGACGGCAACCAATACGTAGACTATTGCATGTCTTGGGGGCCGTTGATTTTGGGTCACGGGCATCCCAAAGTGGTAGAAGCCGTACAAACGGCAGCCGGTAGAGGTCTTTCATACGGAGCCTGCTGTAAAAAAGAAATCGATTTGGCCGAGAAGGTGTTGCAGGCCTTTCCTTCGATGGAACAGGTGAGGTTTGTGAGCTCCGGCACAGAGGCGGTGATGACCGCAATTCGTCTGGCCAGAGGTGTCACTTCCCGTTCGAAAATTCTAAAATTTGAAGGCGGCTACCATGGGCACTCGGATTCGTTGTTGGTCAAGGCGGGCAGCGGATTGGCCACCTTTGGAATTTCTTCCAGCCGGGGTGTGGTGTCGACCCTGGCAGCCGAGACGTTGGTTTGTCCGTTTGATGACGAAAAGGCCTTGGAGCAGTGTTTCGAGCAATTCGGATCGGATCTTGCGGCTGCCATTGTGGAACCGCTGCCGGCCAACAATGGATTGCTCGAGCAGCGTAAGTCATGGTTTGCTCGGCTGAAGGAGCTTTGCACCCTTCACAAGAGCCTGCTCATTTTTGATGAAGTCATCACTGGTTTTCGGTTTCATATGGGGGGATACGGCCGTTTCTTGGACATCGACGCGGATTTGGTCACCTTGGGAAAGATCATCGGCGGGGGCATGCCGGTCGGAGCTGTATTGGGCTCGAGAGAGATCATGGAATGTTTGGCTCCGTTGGGTAATGTATACCAGGCAGGTACTTTGTCCGGAAATCCGGTATCTCTGGCGGCCGGAATCGCGACGCTGGAAGTTTTGTCCGACGAAGATGTGTATGCCAGCCTCGAACGTATGGGCCGTTTATTTGACGAGACGCTCCAGCAAGAAGGTCGGGGGATGAACTTCCTCAAATGGCGGCGCGTAGGCTCATTGATTTGGTTGCACCTGGCCGATACCGAGCTTCCTCGTAGAGCCTCGGATATTGCCGGTGAGTCGGCGGATCGTTTCAACCATATTTACCCGAGGTTGCTTGAGCAGGGTATATATTTGCCGCCTTCCGCATACGAAGTAGCCTTTTTATCTGTGGCTCACTCGGCCGAGGAAGTCCAGGAATTGGCGCGTCAACTGGCAAGATTGGCTGCAGAGACGGGTGGTTGATGCGATTGATCCGGGGATATCATTGGTTGTTCGGCATAACCCTGTTGGCATTGACTGCCTTAGGTGGTTGGTGGACCTATTTTTTCATGCAGTCCTTGCAGACCGAACGTAAAGCCTGGATGGGAGAGTTGCTGCATCTCTCTGTCGTCAAGGCATTGACGTTGGGCCACTCGAGTGAGTCGCCCGAAGAAGGAATCATTGCAGAGACGCAGATACTGGA
>JBFFBT010000196.1:0-11317 GCA_041560255.1 Myxococcota bacterium
AAGATAGGGGTAGCATCCCGGAAAGGTGTAAAAAACCAGGATCTTTTCTCTTTTTCTACGAGGTGGTGAGCTTGACAGGCATCATCTGAAATGGCATGTGTTGTAGAAGTAGTATATGGTATTTCTCTAGTTTTCATTCATGACGGATTGAGCGGGTTGATTTTTTTCGTTGAAAGAGGGGTTAGACATGAAACGGTTTGAATACGATATTAGCATACATGATGCGAAGGCTTTTCAACAGTTCGTGTATTTGTGCACCGGAACAGGTGAATGCAGTCCTGAGTTGGTTCCGGGCCAACAAACAGACAAGCTGAAAGATATGCTGGACAACCAAGGAAGAGAAGGTTGGGAGCTGGTGCAGTTGGTTTTCGATCAAAAAGGTGTGGTAGCAATCTGGAAACGAGAAAAATAGTGAGAATTTCGACCAAAGGACGATACGGGCTGCGGGTCATGCTGGAGTTGGCGCTCAGGTATGGTGATGGTCCGGTCATGATGGAAACCATTGCTTCATGCCAGAGAGTGTCACGAAAGTACTTGCATAGCTTGCTCACCGGGCTGCGGGCTGCCGGATTGGTACGCTCGGTCAGAGGAGCAGGTGGTGGTTTTGTCTTGGCGCGCAAACCCTCGGATATTCACTTGGTGGAAGTAATTGAAACCCTGGAGGGCTCGGTCATGTTGGTCGATTGCGTCTTGGACGGCGACTTATGCGCATATTCCAACATGTGTGTGGCCAGAGACGTGTGGAGCCTTCTGGGGAAAGCTATAAAAGGTGTTCTACAGGAAATGTCGCTTCGGGACTTGGTTGAAAAACAAAAGATGAAAGAGCACCATCAACCGCTCATGTATCACATCTAACCCATAAGATCCTGAAGGATATTTTACTTTTTGGGGATCTTGGTTCGATCATTCGGCAAGGGCCAAGGCGTGAAGCTCAACCGATTTGGAGGGTTTTTAAATCATGGCAGCCATCGCACAAGATATCACTCAGTTGGTAGGGAAAACCCCGCTTTTGAAATTGCGCAGGATCGCGGGCGAGCTGGATTGCGAGCTGTTGGTCAAAATGGAAAGTCAAAATCCCTGTTCCAGTGTCAAGGATCGTATCGGCCTGAATATGATCCAGACAGCCGAGCGGGACGGGCTTATGGATGCAAATACCATCTTGTTGGAGCCGACCAGTGGAAATACCGGCATCGCATTGGCTTTCGTGGCCGCATCCCGGGGATACAAGCTGACCTTGGTCATGCCCGATACCATGAGTATGGAGCGGCGTTTGTTGCTCAAAGCATTGGGCGCGACATTGATCCTGACCCCGGGCGCCCAAGGCATGCCGGGAGCCATTGAAAAGGTCAAAGAGTTGGCTGAAAGCGATTCGCGCTATCTGGTTTTGCAACAGTTTCAAAACCCGGCCAACCCTGAAGTCCATCGTCTGACCACCGCCGAAGAGATTTGGCAGGATACCGATGGAAAAATAGATATCTTTGTCGCAGGAGTGGGCACCGGGGGTACCATAACGGGTGTGGCCCAAGTTCTCAAACAGAGAAAACCGGGGTGTAAAGCCATTGCGGTCGAGCCGACCGACTCACCGGTATTGTCGGGAGGCAAACCTGGCGCGCACAAGATACAGGGTATTGGAGCCGGATTTGTTCCCCAGGTGCTGCAAACCGATCTGTTGGATGAAATCATCCGGGTTCGGCATGAGGATGCAGGCGCCATGAGCAGAAGACTTGCCAGGGAGGAAGGTGTCTTGGGAGGTATCTCGGCGGGAGCCAATGTATGGGCGGCGTTGCAGGTGGCGAAAAGACCCGAAAACCACGGCAAGACCATTGTGACGGTGATTTGTGATACCGGTGAGCGTTATTTGAGCACTTGGTTGTTCGAGGAGCAGTGAGCATGCCGAACAAAAAAGGTTCGAGTAAGCCGTCTTGTGTCTCTGGGTTGCAAATATTGCCCGAGGAATACAACCTCACGCCGGTTGTGGAGTACATGTTTAGCGCCAACGATGGATTGGCCCGTTCAAAACCAGGGCGTACATGTAGGCACATCCTGCCTTCGAGAGAAATTTTAATTGAACAAATCGAAGGGTTGCGATCGGTTTTGTTCCCCGGATATTTCGGTATATCCGACATCACCCAAGAAAACATGCGCTACCATGTCGGAGCCGCATTGGACCGGGTCATGCGGACCATGCAGGATCAGGTAAAGCGGGGTATGTGCTTTGTCTGTGATCGCAGCGAGCCGGATTGTGCCGATTGCGAACGCAGATCCCGCAAGATCACGGCTGATTTTCTCGCCGGCCTGCCGAGGGTACGTTATCTGTTGGCCACAGATGTGCAAGCTTCCTACGAAGGTGACCCGGCTGCCACTTGTCCGGACGAGGCCATATTTTGCTACCCGGGCGTACTGGCCTTGACGAATTACCGTTTGGCGCACGAGCTGTATCAACTCGGGGTACCGCTTTTGCCCAGGATGATATCCGAACACGCCCACAGCATCACGGGTATCGATATTCATCCCGGGGCTTCCATTGGAGAACGGTTCTTTATCGATCATGGGACCGGCGTGGTCATTGGAGAGACGTGTGTTATCGGAAACCGGGTGCGGATATACCAGGGTGTAACCTTGGGTGCCAAAAGCTTTCCTGTGGATGAGCACGGTAATCCCATGAAGGGTATTGCCCGGCATCCGGTGGTGGAAGATGACGTGATCATCTATGGGGGAGCAACCATTTTGGGAAAAGTGACCATTGGGTCGGGATCGGTGATCGGAGGCAATGTTTGGCTCACTGAAAGTGTTGCGCCCGGCAGTAAAATCACTCAAGCCAGCGCCCGGCGGGAATCCTTTAATCAGGGAGCCGGTATTTAGTCCATGGATCCTGTGTACGCAAAATTGGTGTTTGCTTTAAAGCAGATGGAGAGTGTTTTGGTGGCTTTTTCAGGAGGGGTCGACAGCAGTTTGTTGTTGGCGGCCGCCGTCGATGCGCTCGGGGAGAAGGTGTTGGCAGTGACGGTGGATTCGGATTTACATCCGGCGGATGAAATACGACATGCCGTATCTCTGGCTCAAGAATTGAGGGTCCGTCATGTGGTGATCGAGCTTGATGAGCTGGCCGATGCGGAGTTTGCATCCAATCCTCGTGATCGTTGTTACCTGTGTAAATCCAAACGAATGCACGTCTTGGCAGAACAAGCCCGCCAACATCGAATCGCCGAAATACTCGAAGGCAGCAATGTGGATGATCTGGCGGATTTCCGTCCGGGGATGAAAGCCGTGGCGGAACACGGAGTGCGCTCGCCGCTGATCGAACAGGGTTTGAATAAGACCGCAATTCGCAGGCTTGCCAAGGAGAGAGGCCTTGAGGTATGGAGTAACCCCTCCAATGCTTGTTTGGCCTCTAGGATTCCGTACGGACATCCCATTACCAGAAAGCGTTTGGAGCGGATCGAAAAAGCCGAGCAGTATTTGCACGGGCTCGGATTTGGTCAACTCAGAGTCAGGGATTACGGCGATCTTGCCAGGATTGAGGTGGAATCTGGTGCGATCGAGAGGCTGGCTCGCGAGAAGCTGCGCCAAAATGTGGTATCTTACCTAAAGACACTGGGATACGATTATATCTCTCTGGATTTACAGGGTTATCGGACCGGATCGATGAACCCCTCCGATCTGGTATCGACCCAACTACCCAACTCGACGTAGGGAGGTTTGAGCATGGATCTGATCGTGAGCTTTCCAGGCGGCAAGCGTGTGGATGCACAGATGGGTGATTTCATCGTACGCACGGATCAACCGGTAAAAGAAGGCGGGGAAGGCGAAGAACCCTCTCCTTTTATGTATTGTCTGGCCTCGCTGGCGACTTGTGCGGGGTTTTATGTTTTGTCTTACCTGCAGGCGCGCGATCTGCCCATCGCGGGTATCAAGCTTGTTCAGAGTCATGAAGTGGATACCACCACCGGTCGCATGAAAAAGATTTCTATGGAGATATTGGTGCCGCCCGGGATCGACGTGAAGCATCATCAACCCATGATTCGATCCGCCGAGAAGTGCGCGGTGAAAAAGCTCATCGAGCAGGGGCCCGAGTTCCAGATTGTCGCCAAAACCATCCGGTAAGATAACCGGGTGGGTTTCGAGACTACAGACCTTTAGCCGTGATGACGACTTTCATCGATTTCATCACGATGATGAGGTCGATCCACAGTACCTGAAGAGCAGCTCTCGACGAGAGTGCCGACATGTATGCGTGGTCGAGCCGGTTGACTTTATCCAATCCGGAAAGGCTCCCCTTGACTGCCTGATATGGTCCGACCAATCCCGCCCTGAGAGTATGCCGCGCGGGTATATCCAGTAGCTTTTGACGTTGCCAGTCTCCTTCGAAGTAAGGTCTGGGGCCTACCAGGCTCATCCGACCGCAAAGGATGTTGAGCAACTGGGGTATCTCATCGAGGTAGCATCGTTTCAAAATCCGGCCCGTCATCGTGAAGTTGCCGGGGTTTTTTTCCAAGGCTTTGATGCTGATGGTTGGGTTGTATCGCAGGTGCGTGCGCCAGGCTTGCAAGCGAAAAACCCTAAATTTCAGTAACCAAAATGCACTTCCCGCGCTGATGCGTCTCTCGCGGATGAAAACGAACGGGGTTTCTCGGGAAAGCAGGGATTCTATCAAGATGCAGGTTGCGATCAAAAGACCCATTGGGGCCAGCAGCAGCACCAACAGGCAGGCTGCTATGCGATCTCCTGCATGTTTGATCTTGAGATTGTATTCCAGGCGGCGGTCATCGGGCGCTTCTTTTGGGGGTGGGGTGGGATTTACGGGATGTTTCGAGCTCTTTGGCGGCTTTTCGATATGCGCTTCGAAACGGCATGCCTTGTTGGACCCAGTGATAGACTTTTTCGGTGGTATACAGTTCATCGCTCAATGCTTTTTCACAAGCTTGCTTGTCGATCCACAGGCCTTCCAGCACCCAAGCAGCCATTTCCAGGCTGTCTTTGACGATCGCTATGGTTTCAAACAAGGGCCCTTTGGTCAACTGTACATCTCGATGATAACCCGAAATGAGATTTCCGATCAGGCTTTTTATTGTAAGCTCATGGCCCAGAACCAAGTGATATTTGGCTCGCATGATTTCCAAGACGTCCGGATTCTTCTTTTGAGCCATGATGGAGCTTCCGGTGCAAAATGCTTCCGGCAATACGAAAAATCCAAAATCCGGCAGGCTGAACAGGATCAAGTCGCACGCAAATCGATTAAGATCGAACATGATTTGGGTACAAAGATGCAGGAGTGAGCTTTCGAATTTTCCCCGACTCAATTGGGCGTACATCGGGTTGTGCATGACTTTTTCAAATCCCAATGCCGACGAGGTCATGTCTCGCTTCAGGTTTATGACTGGAACGCCGAATCCGGCCGCCGTGCCCAGGGGTGACTGATCGATGAGCCTGTAAACCGCGTCGAGCAGCAACAAGTTGTCACGGCAGGCGGACTCAAAGCTTCCAAGCCAGGTTCCGATCGTGGTGGGCATGGCTTTTCGTGTATGGGTAAAGCCCGGAAAGCCGATGTTTCCATCTC
Organism: Myxococcota bacterium; assembly: GCA_041560255.1. GTDB lineage: Bacteria > Myxococcota > B64-G9 > B64-G9 > B64-G9 > JBFFBT01. The sequence continues at coordinate 5,558 of JBFFBT010000196.1, forward strand.
GGTCCGATATCGTATTCAGGCATCGAGACCATCCCTCCAACAAACGGCCTATTTTGATGAGCTCGGCTTTTTCGTATAACCTAAGCGCTGTGAGAATCTGGTCGTTTCTTGACCGGGCGGTATGGATCTTTTCTCCGGCCGGACCGAGCTCGTGGGTGAGATAACTCTCAATCGCCGTATGGCAATCCTCGTCCTCGGGCCGAATGACGAAGCGGCCTTTTTGATGTAGCGCCAAGATCTCATCCAGGATCCGTTTCAGATCCTCGAGCTCTTGCGCATCGAGGATGCCGATGGCATGCAGCATCTCGGCATGGGCTTTTGATGCGATACAATCGTAAGGCACCAGCACGTCATCATGGTCGGGATCGTTGCCTACCGTATAAGCTTCTATCTTATGATCCGGTTTCGAGCCGGTTGTTCCCCACAACGTCATTGTGATCTCCTTGAGCGTATTTTGGATGATCGACCGGCTTTTTGATTTCTTTTATTAGAGGCTCGGCGGATTGGGATCGATTTCGTTTCTCCAGAATCGCCTTATGAGCCATCAAGCGTATGGCATTGATCTTGATGAAGCCTTCCGCGTCCTTTTGATTGAAGCCGCCATCGACGTCCATGCTGGATAGCTCTTGATCATAAAGAGAGGTAGGACTTTGCCTGCCGGTGATATGCACGCCGCCTTTGAACAGTGTGACAAATACGGTGCCGTCGATGAATTCTTGACTTTTTTCCATGGCAGCCATGAGAAAATCCATTTCCGGACTAAACCAAAACCCGTTATAGATAAGCTCCGAAAGCTTGGCGGAGAGCATATCTCGAAGCCGCATCACCTCTCGATCCATGGCGATACCTTCGATGTCGCGGTGTGCGATGTGTAGTATGGTTCCGCCGGGAGTCTCGTAGATACCCCGGGATTTGATTCCCACGAAGCGGTTTTCTACCATGTCTAGACGTCCGATTGCGTTGAGCCGGCCCATTTCGTTGAGATAGGTAAACAGATCATAGGGAGCGGTTTTGGCGATTCTGTTGTCCCGGTTTTCCACCCGCACGGGAATTCCGTTATTAAAAGTTATGGCCAATTTGGTGGGACGATCGGGAGCTTTTTCCACTGCGAGTGTTTTTGTGTAGATGTCCTCGGGAGGTTCGAAATCCGGGGCTTCGAGGATGCCGGCCTCGTGACTGATGTGCAGTAGGTTGTCGTCTTCGCTATAGAGTTTTTCTATGGTGGATTTTACCTCGATGCCATATTGCAAGGCATATTGAATGAGGTTGGAGCGTCCCTGAAATTGGTCGAGAAATTCCTGCATCTTCCAAGGAGAAATGACACGTATTTTGGGGTTGAGCGCGTAATACGCAAGCTCGAACCTGACTTGATCGTTGCCTTTTCCGGTGGCTCCATGAGCTACAAATCGGGCGTCTTCACAATCGGCTATCTCGATTTGGCGTTTGGCAATCAAAGGCCTGGCGATGGCGGTGCCCAACAAATACCTACCCTCATATATTGCATTGGCCTTGAGCGCGGGGAAAATGTAGTCGGTGATGAATTCGTTTTTGAGATCCTCCACAAACACCTTGCACGCACCTGTTTTGAGCGCTTTTTTTTCAATCCTACCAAAATCTTCCTGTTGTCCGACATCGGCGACATACGCAATGACTCGGTATCCTTTTTCGACCAGCCATCGCAAGATCACCGAGGTGTCCAGACCTCCACTATAGGCCAACACGACGGTTTCATGATTTGATGATTGCATAATGTATATCTCCCATCTTCCAAATATTTCAGGCTCTCAAGCTATCAGGCCGAAAAAAGATTTGTAAAATGAATAATAATAAGATATTGATGAAAATAAATGAGTTTGCTGCATCCAAATCTCGAAGCATTTCTGGCGGTTGTCAAGCGTTCCACCGTACACGGGGCCGCCTTGGATATCGGACTGACCCAAACGGGGGTCACCCAGCGGATACGCTCGCTCGAAAGACAATTGGGAACCACTCTTTTTACGAGGTCCCGCAAAGGGATGAGGCTTACGACGGAGGGAGAAGCTTTTTATCGCTATTGTCAGGGGGTGCGCGATCTCGAAGGTGAGTTCTTGGCATATCTGCATGGACAAAGTGACGAGCAAACCGTTCGAATGCACGTTACCGGGCCTTCCAGTGTCATGCGTTCGAGAGTCATTCCCGGGGCGGTGAAGGTCCTCGATCATCATGACAACCTGACATTCACTTTCAATTTGGATGATGATCGCTCCGGTCTGGAGTATCTCAAATCCGGAAGATCGCAGATGGCGGTGTTGCATCGACACGAAGTCGTCAAAGAGTTGGATTCAAAGCTTCTCAAACCTTTACGTTACATTTTGGTAACCTGTAAAGCCTGGGAAACGAGATCCTTGCGGGAGATCATTCAATCAGAAAGGATCGTCGATTTCAATCCATCGGACGATGCAACCTTTCAATACCTGAAAAAACACCGCTTGTACGATCTGGCGAAAAAAGAACGGCACTTGGCAAATAATACCGATGCGCTTGCCATGTTGGTGACCGAGGGATGCGGCTATTCCGTGTTATCTGAGGACTTTGCATCCAGGCTCATTGAACGGGGTGAAATTGTCAACAAGCTTCCGGGAAAATACCATATCATCGAGTTTGCCTTGGCCTGGTATCCTCGGCATGAGATGCCGGATTATTTCAGAAGTATCATCAAGACAATCTGGTAGTATGATTTCCGATGCGCTTCATATTGCGGCAGAAAGGCAGGTAAAGACGGAATGAAAAGGAGTCAAGCATGAGTCGTGAGGATCCAAGGAGCATTGTAAAAGGCCATCTCATTAACCAAGATTTGAATTCCCTTTTGGTGCATGCGGCCGGTTTCCATGGGCATTATTGCCGCGGTCTGGCGTATGGATTGGTGGCCGGTGTCGCCGGGGCCAAGATCTTTGGTCTTGAAAACACGGGAATGGAGGAGTTTTTGGCGGTTGTCGAGTGCAACAACTGCTTTGTGGACGGTGTGCAGGTTGCAAGTGGTTGCACCTTGGGGAACAATGCATTGATTTATCATGATCTCGGCAAGATGGCTGTGACGTTTGTGTCCAGGAAAGACAAGCAAGCTTTGCGGTTGGTGTTGAAACCAAGAGCGCGGGATACTCGAAAGATGTCATCCCAAGAACAGGAGTCCCGCAAATTGTACGAAAGGCTTGTACGCGATCGTATCGACGATCCCGAAGCCGAAGTGCGAATGCGTGAATTGTCTCGGGAGCTTGCATTTCAAACCGTAAACACCTCTCCCGAAGAGCTTTTCGATATACGGGAATCGAAGATCGAACCGCCCGGATTTGCGCCGGTATACGACTCGGCGGTATGTGCAATCTGTAAAGAAGAGTTTATGGAGACGCGGGGTGTGATACGTGCAGGGAAACAGGTTTGTCTTACCTGTGCCAGGGATGATACCCGAGCGGTTCTGGGACGGGGGATTGCGGTTTTGAAAGAAGCCGAGTTGCGCTGAGTCGGTCGAGTTGCCGTCATGGACGGATTTTTGGGGCGGGCTCGAACGATTGGTTGCTTGATCGGACGGCGTTTGTATTGTATACAAGACAACAATCACAAGGCAGATTCCTTTTACAAGGAGGGGGAAAATGAAGCTTGCAGTGGTATCCGATATACATTTTGGAGATTCCGAGTGCAGCCTGGTATCCAAACAAAAAGGGCAGTGGACACTCAATCAAGCATACTACGATAAATTTCTCGATTGCCTCAAGGATCAATCCGACCAGATCGGATCGTATCAGTATCTCCTCATGCTGGGAGATATTTTCGATCTGGCGGTATCCAACGACGACAATACCTTCAAAGCCGCCAAACCGTTTTTTCAGCGACTCAAAGCCGACAATCTTTTTCAAGAAATATTGGTCACCATCGGTAACCACGATCATGACTTGTGGTCCAATCTGCAATATGAAAACTGCATCGTAAAAAAACTTAGAGCCCATGAGGATCCGGTCAGCCGGAATTGGACCATACCGTTGTTGATAGACAATCGCAATCATGATTTGGCGCTCTCGGATACTGGATATTGCAACAGTTTTATCGACGACCTCACCGAGCCTGCTACCAAGTTCAGGGTTGTGGCTCCAAACATCTATTTGGTGGACAACCAAAAGACCATCCTCTTTACCCATGGGCAATATTTCGATGCGCCTTGGTCGTTTTTGGGACAGTTGTCGAAAATCATGTTTCGAAAAGATCTGGACATCATTCCATTGACCCGGATGCAGCATATCCTGGGGGACAACTTCATGACCAATCAATTGATATGCTCGGGGCTCGGGCAGGCGGAAGTCAACTTTACCCAGATTATTCAAAATCTCGAGCATGACTTCAAAAATCACCGATATGGTAAGGTGATTGAATATATCTGGAATTTGCTGGTGACTGAAGGGATTGAAAAAGATTTGATGATCATCTTTTTGGTGGTGGTCAATGCCTACTTTCTGAATAAAATCTTGAGCTGCGACCGATCCGTCACGCCTGAACATTTTGAAGAGTACGTTTTGAGCGGTTTGGAGAGTAAAATCGCTCCAGGTATGGACATGGGCGATCACAAAAAGATGATCAAAGAAGCTTTTTCATACTTGAAAAACCATCTCGACACGAGTCCGGCCAAACAAAACGAGAGGGTCATGAATTACTACACAGCCAGCCTGGCTGAGCTCAGGGATATGACCCCGGGGGTCGATTCAATCGATTATATTATTTTCGGACACACCCATGATCCCAAACCCTGGACGGGTAAAAAAATCAATTGGTCGGATTTTGATGAAAGCACCGCTCCAAATACTGGCGCATGGTTGCATAAAGGCAATAAAGGTTTTTGCGGAGCCAATGTTTTTGTATATGATTCGACGACACAGGATATTACCTACAAGACGATAGCACCTTCATCTTCCTGATGACCGAATAGAATCACCCCGGCCGGCATGGCAAAACAATGGTTGTGCGATCCAGACCGGCGTCAACCCCCAGATTATCAAAATGTGTAAGATCAAACCACTCGTATCGGGCAAAAAAGGGGAGTTGAGCCAGTCTGGATGATTACATAAAAATGATATTTGTGGTAGAAGCATGGGAATATTTTGCTGGTTGTAGATTGTTACGAACAATTGTAGGAACGACCAAAAACTTGTTTTGCGCCAAAAGGAGGGTTTGAGAGATGAGAATCGGAGTGAGAGGTTTGTTTTTGCTTGGGTTTATTGTCCTTATGGGGGGATGTGGTCCCTTGGACGAGACTGGTTCGATTGATGGGGACTCGCACCGCGAGGTGCTCGATGATCGGGGTGATACGGTTTTGGCTCCGGGTTCCTGTAAGCTCGATTCGGGGGGGAATGTTTGTGGTAAGAAATCTTCGGATGGGTGCTGGTGTGACGACCAATGTGATAAATACAACGATTGTTGCGAAGATAAAAAGCAGGTGTGCGACGGAGAGCCGACGCCCGGTCCGGAAGCGAAGTCCTGTGTGGGCCATTGCGGAAAGAAGGCGCCTGGAGGTTGTTGGTGCGATGACCAATGTGAGAAATACAAGGATTGTTGCGAAGACAAAAAAGAAGCGTGCGATGATCCCCAACCTACTATAACTCCGACGCCGACACCGACACCGACGCCGACACCGACACCGACACCGACACCGACACCGACACCGACACCGACACCGACACCGACACCGACGCCGACACCGACGCCGACACCGACGCCGACACCGACGCCGACACCGAC
>JBFFBT010000197.1:0-11311 GCA_041560255.1 Myxococcota bacterium
AAGTTTCATCGGAAAACTTCAACCGCTGGTTGATGTTTGTCTTGTGGCTGGTGTTTTCGCCGGCGGTCTGGTTCATCATTCAAATGGAGCTGAACAAAATCGCAGATTCATACCGTTCCAGATATGTATGATTTCTATTCCATCCCCAGAATTTCGTTACGTTCTTGAATGAAGTTTTTTATACCGTGATAAATCCCTTTGGCCAATTCTTGTCGGTAGGCACTGGTGCGCAAGCGCTTTTCTTCGTTGTAATTGGAGATGAAGGAGGCCTCCACCAATATAGAGGGCATTCGGGCTCCGATCAATACGTAGAAGAGCGCCGGTTTCAGCCCAAGATCCTTGATGTCTTTATGTTTTCGTCGCAATGTGCCCACCATGCCTTTTTGCACATAGCCACTCAGCGCAATGGAATCGTCCACGTGGGATTTCAGGGCCAAATCGGCCAAGATTTTATCTAGATCCGAAATGGTTTTTTCACTGGTTGCGTTTTCTCTGGCGGCCAACTTGATGCTGTATTTATCGTCGGTCAAGTCCAGATAAAACGTTTCGACTCCGTAATACTTCCGATTGATATGGGCATTGTTATGAATCGAGACGAAAAGATCCGCATTCAACTTGTTGGCAATGGCGGTACGCTCTTCGAGCTCCAAAAAAACATCCTTGTTGCGCGTCAGGGTTACCTGGACTTTCATATTTTCCATAATAATTTTTTTTAGTTTTCTTCCGATGTCGAGCACCACGTCTTTTTCGAGCAGGCCCGTAGGGCCGATGGCGCCCGTATCATTGCCTCCATGGCCGGGATCGATGACAATCCGTTTGACCCGAAGGCCCGCCAGCATGGAAAGGGATGCGCCGGGGTGGCTTTTTTTCTTGATCTCTTCGGCTTTTCTTTTGGTTGAGACCGGTTTTTTCACAACGGGTTTTATCCCGATTGTTTCAGCTTTTTTGTCTTCTTTTGCAACTACGTCCAACACCACCCGGGCTGGATCATCCATGGGAAAAATACGATGGGATCGATCTTGATCCATTTCTACCACCACGCGGATGAAACCACCCTGTCTTTTCGCCATGCGCACCCGTTTGACGATGCTGTCTCGGATAGAAAGAGAGTCGGTCAAATCCGAGCCGAGCTCGGTGTCCAAAAGATCAATGTACAATCTAGCTGGGAGGCCGTTCGCGTCGTCTTTTGGGAGTTGGCCGGATTTGTAGGTGATTTTGGTTCGAGTGTAGAGAACAATCCGGGTGTAGTCCGGATTTGACCAGTGTTTTACCCTTTCAAGCAAAGCCTGCTCGGATTCAGAGCTGGATGGTTTGGGTTTGGTCTCGATGGCTTTCATCGAGGAAATCGGTTCTTCGGGTTCGGGCGGGCCTCCGAGATCCTCGAGCATACGGGTAGCTTTTGGGGTTATATCACCCTTTGGGAAATGCTCAATTAAATAGGCCAGCTCTTTTCGTGCGAGTCGCGTGTTTTTGACATACTCAACCGATTGGAGGGCGATGTAGAGCTGGGCATCGTCGGCCAGATAGTTTTGAGAGTATTTCTCAACTAGAGTGCGAAAACACGTAGTTGCCGATCTGAGATCTTCTTCCAGACGTGAAACGGCGTATAGATCATAGTACAACCGCCCGGCGGTATATAACGCGTCGGGTGCTCTGGGTGAGTCCGGATATTTGTTTGCCACCGACTCGAAGGCTTTGGCCACGAACTGCCAATTATGCCTGAATTTCTGCTTTTCCTTGTCATCTTTAAAGCGGTAGAAAGCTTTTCTGGCTTCTTGGTATGCGGATTCATATGGTTCGACCGCCCGACTATACGCCGGTATGAAAATCTGACAGGTGCTGATGCAGAGTACGGCGACGAGGTATCTGAAAACGAGCTTTGGCATCAAGGTCTCCACGCGTGCATTACTTTATATCAAATAACGCGCTATGGTATCAAAATCAATTTTACAATTGATTTTTCAGTTTATGTAACAACTGTAATGCTTCCAGCGGGGTGATGGAGTCAAGATCCGTTTCTTTCAGCTCCCGCTCGGTTGGAGATTCTTGGGTGGGGTGAAAAAGCAGCAGCTGGGAGGTGTTTTTGTTCATAAGTGAACTCATCTCTTTGGATTCTTCTTTTTCAAAAATGACGAGCAGCTCTTTTGCTCTCTGGATTACCTCTCCCGGCAAGCCGGCAAGCCTTGCCACCTGGATTCCGTAAGAACGATTGCAGGCTCCCTTGACAAGTCTTCTGAGAAAAATGATCTGGTTGCGCCACTCTTTGACGCTCATGGTGTAGTTGGCGATCCTTTCCTTGGTTTTTACAAGATCTGTGAGTTGGTGGTAATGGGTTGCAAACAGAGTCCGAGCCATGATGCGATCATGAATGTACTCGGCAGTGGCCCAGGCGATGCTCAATCCATCAAAGGTGCTGGTTCCGCGGCCGACCTCATCGAGGATAAGGAGGCTGCGGCGGGTTGCGTTGTTGAGAATGTTGGCCGTCTCCAACATTTCGATCATGAATGTACTGTGACCTCTTGCAAGATTGTCCGAAGCGCCGATGCGGGTGAATATGCGATCGACCACACCGATATGGGCGGCTTTCGCGGGCACAAACGAGCCCATTTGCGCCATGATGCAAATCAGGGCAACCTGGCGGATTGTGGTGGATTTTCCGGCCATATTCGGTCCAGTAATCAGGAGCAGTTGTTCTTGGTTGCAATCGAGCTGGATGTCATTGGGGACAAAGCGTTCATCATTCAGAGCGGCTTCAACCACGGGGTGACGTCCATCTTCAATCGTGATGATTTCACTGTCATCTACCTGTGGTCGATTGTAATGGTTGTCTCTGGCAAGGCAGGCAAGTGAAGCGATGACGTCCGAGATGGCTACCTGTTTGGCGGTTTTCAAAATCCGTTCTGCTTCGATGCGTATACGCTCCATCAAATGATTGATGATTTCACGTTCAAGGCCTACACGCTCATCTTGAGCACGAAGAATGCTTTCCTCCAGCTCCTTGAGCTCTTGGGTCTCATATCTTTCCGCATTGGCGGTGGTCTGCTTGCGCTGGTAATGACTTGGTACTTGTTTGAGATGAGTCTTGGTTACCTCGAGGTAGTATCCGAAAACCCGATTGTAACGGACTTTCAGAGATCCGATGCCGGTTTTTTGTCTTTCAGTTTCTTCAAGATTGGCAAGCAGGTCCCGACTTTTGGTGGCAAGCGCAAAGAGCCTATCCAATTCGGGGTTATATCCTGTTCGGATGGCTCCGCCTTCGGCCAAATCGGGTGGGGGAGAGGCAACCAGTGCGTCATCGAGCTCTTGATATAAATCTTGCAGCAGATCCAAATCTCCCAACAATCGCTTGAGTGCATCGTTCTGATTGGAAAGAATCAAATCCTGCCAGGCAGGCAGCAGGTCGAGAGAATCTCGCAACACTCCCAAATCGCGTGGATTGGCTTGTCCCAAGCTGATTTTGGCTACCAGTCTTTCCATGTCGCGAATATTTCCAAGGTGTTTGGCCAAATCCTCCCGCAAGATATCTTGCAGAAACAGGGATTCGACTGCCGCGAGCCTTTTTTGGATTTCATCAATCGAGATCAAGGGAAACAGCAGCCAATGCGTCAGGGTGCGGGCCCCCATGGGAGTCTGGGTACGATCCATTTGATCCAGCAAAGAACCCTGACGTTTCGCATCCATGAGGGTACATGCCAGCTCCAGGTTGATCTGAGAATAATCGTCAATGACCATGTGATCAGTGACTTGGTAGGTAACCAAACGTCGAATATGGCTGAGAGAGCCAGGTAAAAAATGATATGCGTAGCGATATACAGTAGCTGCCGCCTGGTAGGCAAGCCCGAGATCCGGCGAGCCTCCGGAAGGATTGCCTTGCGGGAGGTCGGTTACCCAGGCAAATTGTTCGTTGGGTTGTAGTGTTGCGGGGCTCTCATCGTCAACGGGTCGAATATAGAGGCCTTTTTGTCGTTTTCGCAATTCGGACGCCAGATTCGAATCAACCAGTTGCGCAGGCAGCAGCAACTCTTTCGGCCTCACTCTGGCAATTTCGTCCATCAGCATTTGTTGGGATGTAATCTGAGTAGCCCGAAAATCCGCGGTAGACACATCCAAGAATGCAAATCCGATCGATAAGCTTCCTTCGGTGTCTTGTACAGAAAGACCAGCCAGAAAATTTGGCAACTTGGCATCCAAATCCTCTGGGTTGGTGATCATCCCGGGTGAGACCACCCGGGTGACTTCCCGTTTCACGATTCCTTTTGAAGAAGAAGCGTCTTCGACTTGATCACATACCGCTACCTTATGACCTTGCTCTACCAACTTGGCGATATAGCTTCCGGCCGAAAAAAAAGGCACTCCGCACATGGGATATGCGTCTTTCCCTTTGGCTCGGGAGGTGAGTGTAATGCCGAGCAGTTTGGAGGCAATTTGCGCATCTTCAAAAAACATCTCATAAAAATCGCCCAATCGAAAAAAAATGATACAGTCCGGGTATTGATTCTTAGTTTGCAGATATTGTCGCAGCATGGGAGTCTGCTTGATGTCATTTGCAGAGCTTCCAGTTGATTTTTTTGGTCTTTCCGAGGATATTATGTTCTCAGTCATGCCTGAAGTCGGCAGCCTATCAAACCTCTTTACGGATGTAAAGACCCGTGAAAACGATCGACCAGATCATACATTGAAACGAAACCGTATGACATCGCCATCCCGAACAATGTAGTCTTTGCCTTCTGATCGCACCAGTCCTTTTTCCTTGGCGACCTGCTCAGAGCCTTCAGCTATCAGGGTGTCGAAAGCTATGACATCGGCGCGGATGAAACCTCTTTCCATGTCCGAATGAATACGTCCGGCAGCTTTTTGGGCCGGGGTATTTCGTAAAACGGTCCAAGCGCGGACCTCCGTACCGACAGTGGTGAAAAAAGTGATGAGATCCAGCAAACCATAGCCGACTTTTATGATGCGATCCAAACCTGGTTCGCTCATTCCCAGCTCATGCATGTATGCGAGCCGATCGTGAGGATCTAAGTCAATCAACTCTGCTTCCGTAAGGGTACTGATTTCGACCAATTGCAGATGGCGTTTATGGCAATACTCTCTAAATTGCATCAAGCTGCTATCCGATTCGGATCCCAGCTGGCTGTCTATGATATTTCCTATCACAAATCTTGGTTTGGAGGTAAGCAGCGCAACTGTCAAGCTGAGTCTCTTTAGGTCGGAAGCCGGAAATTTTTCCTGGATGATCGGTATGCCGCTTGCGAGTACGGACTCGATCTTTTCGAGCATACCAAGTTCCCAATGTGCATTTTTGTCTCCGGAAATGGCAACTTTGCGTTGTTTTTCGATTCTTTTTTGTACAATTTCTAAGTCTTTGAGAATGAGCTCGTATTCTACGACTTCCAAATCTCGAATTGGATCAATGTGGTTGAAAACATGGGAAATGCTATCCTGACCAAAACAGCGCACGACATGAGCAACCGCATCCACCGTTTGAATGTGCGATAGAAACTGATTTCCGAGACCTTCTCCTTGAGAAGCTCCTTTGACCAATCCGGCGATATCCACAAATTCCAATGTGGTGGGGGTGATTTTTTCAGGATGAAACATGGCGGCAACGTTGTGCAGACGATCATCCGGGACTGCAACCACACCATGATTCGGTTCTACTGTGCAAAATGGATAGTTCAAGGCCAAAGCCTTGGAAGAGGTCAACGCGTTGAACAGGGTTGTCTTACCAACATTTGGCAAGCCTACGATGCCGCAACTGAAACCCATGTTCCTACCGAGAATCTATAGCTTCAAATGCCGGCAAAAGCTCTTGATATGTTTCGTCCAGATGTTGGTTGATCATGCGTACCTCTGAGCAAACCGCCATGTAGTTGTGATCACCCGACCAGCGGGGAACAATGTGAAAGTGAAGATGGCTGTCAATACCGGCGCCGGCGACATTTCCTAGATTTAACCCCACATTCATTCCATGGGGCGACAACGCATTTTCGAGAGCCAGCATGCTTTCACGAAGCAACCGGGTCAATGCATGGTAATCATCTTGGGTCAAGGTTTGAATTTGAGCGGTATGGGTTTTGGGTACTACCAGTATATGCCCATTGGTATAGGGATATTTGTTGAGCATGACGAATGCGCGGGAAGTCCTTCGCAACACATGGCGTGCTTGATCTTCTTCGGGGTCGAAGCAAAAAATACAGCTTTCTTCTTTTTTACCCCGAATATACTGCATACGCCATGGGGCCCAAATCTGTTTCATTGTGCTGGATATACCGGCTGGCTTGTACTAGGCCGATTCTTTCTTCTCATCGACCCGTTCTTTTAACTCTTTGCCTACTGTAAAGAAAGGAGTGCGTTTTCGAGGAACAGATACTTTGTCACCCGTCTTGGGGTTGCGTCCCTCTCGGGCATCTCGTACTTTCGAGACAAAACTGCCGAATCCACGTATCTCGATACGCTCATCGCGAGTCAGCGCATCAGTCATAGAGCTAAAAATGGTGTCAACAACAATCTCAACATCTTTTTTAGCAATATTCTGCAGCTTTGAGGCCACCGTCTCGATCAGTTGACTCTTTGTCACGACAAGAGCTCCTTTCATTCTTCAAGCCCGAAAATGCCTGAAATCAGACCTCGTCAGAACTTTCTTCACTATCGGATGTAGAACTATCGGCCTTATTCGTTTTCTCGGTTGATTTTTTCTTGGTTTCAGACGCTGATGCCGATAGATCCATCATATCGATGCCCTTTGATTTTAACGCTTCACCCAAAGACACCGAGCCATCCCCTTGTTGTTTCAAGTATGCCTGATAATCTTCTTTTCCTTTAGAAAGTTGCAAGCTTTTTACGCTAAGAGCGATGCGCCTTTCTTCAGGGTCGACATCCAAAACCATAACTTCGATTTCGTCGCTTTCTTTCACGATCTGACGAGGATCATCAATCCTATCCTGGCTCAACTCCGAAATATGAATCAAACCCTCGATACCTTTTTCGACCTCGACGAAGGCTCCAAATTCCGTAACTTTAATAACATGACCCTTCAAGCGGGTTCCCGGCGAATACCGATGAGGAATATGCAGCCAGGGATCTTCCGTAAGCTGTTTAATGCCCAGCGAGAAGCGCTCGTTTTCGGGATCGATGTTGAGAACAATTGCCTCAACTTCATCATTTTTCTTAAACATCTGGCTTGGATGCTTGATTCGGTGGGTCCAAGAGATGTCTGAAATGTGCACCAATCCGTCGATGCCTTCTTCAATTCCGATGAATATGCCGAAGTCGGTGATGTTGCGAATTCTTCCTCGAATGACCGAACCGACTGGGTATTTTTCTTCGAGCAAAGACCACGGGTTGGGATCGACCTGTTTCATGCCGAGCGAGATCCGTTTGTTGGTGGCGTCGATATCCAACACGATAGCCTCGACATCATCACCTACAGCAACCATTTTCGAGGGATGCTTGACTCTTTTTGTCCACGACATTTCCGAGATGTGTATGAGCCCTTCAATCCCTTCTTCCAATTCGACAAAGGCGCCGTAATCGGTCAACGAGACAACCTTGCCGCCTACTTTTGATCCGACTTGGTAGCGGTTCTCCGCGTGGGTCCAAGGATCCTCGGCGATTTGCTTCATACCGAGAGATACTCTCTCGGAGTCAGGATCAAACTTCAGGACCATGACATTGATCTCGTCGCCGACGGAGAAAATCTGATTTGGATGGTTGACCCGCCCCCAGGACATATCCGTGATATGCAAAAGGCCGTCGATGCCCCCCAAATCCACAAAGGCGCCATACTCTGTGATGTTTTTTACGATTCCCTGTAAGACCGAACCGGGTTTGAGCTTCTTGAGGGTTGCGGTTTTGAGACTCTCGCGTTCTTTTTCAAGCAGAACCCTTCGGCTGAGAACAATGTTTCCGCGCCGCTTATTGTATTTTATTACTTTAAATTTGTATTTCTTTCCAATGAGCTTGTCCAGATTACGGATGGGTCGCAAATCGACTTGGCTGCCGGGCAGAAATGCTTTGACTCCGATATCTACACTCAGCCCACCTTTGACTCTGGCTACGATCGTACCCTCGATAAGCTGATCGTTGTCGCAAGCTTCGCTGATTTCGTCCCATACTTTCAACTTATCAGCTTTTTCTTTCGACAAAACAACCACGCCTTCTTCGTCGTCGCAACTTTCGAGAAGAACATCGATTTTACTACCTACTTTTACGAGAGGTTTTCCATCCTCGCCTCGATCGAATTCCTCGATGGGGATGGTGCCCTCCGACTTGTAACCGATGTCAACGATGACATTGTCGGGATTGATTTGAACGACTTCTCCCTTGATGATCTCGTCTTCTCTGAGCTCGTTCTTCTGGATGCTGGCTTCATACAGTGCTGCAAAGCTCTCTTCTTCCCTGATAGGTTGTTCGTTTCTTACGCCCATCGAGTCTCCGAAATCCTTGCTTTTTTCTACTTCGTTGTTCATTGTTGGGTTATCACCTGTCCTCGCTCCCCTTGAATAGGGGAATTTCGTTTACACGCGCCTCCTTCTGGAAAGCGGGCCCCAACATACTTATTTTTCCCTGGCTTGTCAACGATTTTTCAGAACGAAGCAATTATCTCTTCAAGCGGTAAATCGGCAGGTTTTGGCTGTTTGTCAACAATGAATTTACATGACTAGAGTGTAGTTATGTTGTATAGATTGCAGGGAGGGAGATATGGATAAATCGTTTGAATCTCAAATGGATGCCTTTATGAATCATATAGAGGTGGAACGCAATCTCTCCCGCAACACGTTGGATTCCTACGGGCGGGATCTCATCAAACTCATGAATTTTTGTAAAAAATCAGGAAGGGAGCATTTTGGCGACGTATCTCCCTTGGACTTGATTGGGTTTTTAAAACAACTTCACGACAAAGGTCTTTCCACCCGAAGCCAAGCGCGGTTGTTGTCGGCTTTGAAATCCTGTTACCGCTTTTTGTTGGAGGAAAGAGCATGTACGGTGGATCCGACCCGTGAAATCGATACCCCGAAAAGCCACCGAAATCTGCCGGAATTTTTATCGATGGATGAAGTGACGACTTTGTTGTCGCAACCAAAAATTGAAACCCCAAGGGGTATGCGTGATAAGGCCATGCTGGAGCTCATGTATGCGGCCGGACTTCGCGTCTCGGAGCTAATAGCATTAAACCTAGAGGACTTGGATCGTAAAATGGGTGTTGTGCGGGTATTCGGCAAGCGCCGCAAACAGCGTTTGGTACCCATGGGTCAAATGGCCGTGGATGCTGTGGAGCGATACATCCGAGACGGCAGGCAGGCCTTATTGAAAAACCAAAGGGCGTCTTTGTTGTTTGTCACCTCGAGGGGAGGAGGATTGACCAGGCAGGCGTTCTGGAAAAATATTCGCAGGTATGCCGATGTCGCCGGGATAACCAAGCCTATTTCCCCCCATAAGCTCAGACATTCCTTTGCAACCCATCTGCTTGAGAGAGGAGCGGATCTTAGAAGTGTTCAAGCCATGTTGGGTCATGTAGATATTTCAACCACAGAGATCTATACCCATATCAACTCAGTCAGATTAAAACAGGTTTACGATCGATTTCATCCCCGGGCATAGAGGGATGTGTGATTGCTTGAGTCTACAAGTCATGGAAAAAATTGGTAAATATGCATTAATAAGTCCTGTCAGGAATGAGTCCAAGACCGTACTTTGCATGCTGGCCTCGGTGTTGGCGCAAAGCGTTCGGCCCCTTAGGCACGTTATCGTAGACGACGGATCATCTGATCAGACAGGCAAAATTGTTGAAAACCTATCGAAAAAATATGACTTTATTCGGTTGGTCCGGTGTGAGGACCGTGGGGAACGGAGTGTTGGCGCGGGGGTTGTCAAGGTTTTTTTGAGGGGACTGGAAGAGCTTTCCGAAATTCCATGGGAATACATCGGAAAGTTGGATGGCGATATCGTGCTGCCGTGTAGATATTATGAAACTCTTTTGGATGCATTTGCGCTTGATGCAAAGTTGGGAATCGTTTCCGGTCAATGCATGGCGCCCCGCAGGGGCACCTATTACCTCGAACCGAATGTGTCCAGTCATACAAGAGGTCCCTGTAAGATTTATCGGCGTGCATGTTTCGAACAAATAGGAGGATTGCAACCCATATTGGGTTGGGATGGCTTGGATGGTTATCAGGCCCGACATTTAGGATGGAGCACCAAAACATTGAAAGATCTGCATGTGCTTCATTTGACCCCAACGCATTCGAAAGAAGGGTGGTTTCGCGGTGCTTACAAAGCCGGGCGAGGTGGTTATTTACAACATTACGATCCGATCTATATGCTGTGTCGGGTTGTTCACAATATCTCGAAATATCCCTATATCATTCGAGGGCTGGGTTTGGGCCTGGGCTATGCGGCATCCCATTTTAAAAAAGAAAAACGTTTTCACGATCCAGGCTTGACGGAGTATATTCGCTCCGAGCAGCGCGATAGACTCAAAAATGTGATTAGAGAAATGCTATCACGTTAGGATACAAAAGTTTTTTGTAGAAAAAGCAGATTTAATATGAATAGATCGAATTTGTTTTTGATTCTGATAAAAGAGCATGTACGGATTGTTTGCCGGCGGTTACAGATTTTTGGGAGCCATCTTGCCGAGAGAAATTGACAGCACAACCGAACATGTAACCAAAGTATTGCTCGATTTGATTGCTTTTTTCATAGCGGCCAACCTGGCATTTGATATTCGCTATGAAATCGATTGGCAACAATGGCTCGGTCAAATGGTCAAAGATGGTCCGGCGCCCTGGGCGGCCCTCTACCAAGCGATGCCGTATCTTTTGTTGGGGTTGTATCTCATCAATGAAATATTCGGTTTATATCGTTCCGGTTTGACCTCCAGGGAAGAAGTGGCGTTGCTAATCAAAGCCCAATTGTTTACATTTGGGATCATGTTTGCAGTTGCATTTTTTTATCGGGGATTTTCGTATTCGAGGTTTGCGGCGGTTTTTTTCGTTCCGATCTCGATGTTTTTGTCAATTTGCTTTCGAAATTTGTACAGAATCTCCAAACGTCATCTCATGCGCAAGATGAAAGTGGTGTGGGAAAGGGTTCTGGTTGTAGGGGTATGCGAGGTCACCAAGGATTTGGCTCACCGCTTACAGTCCAACGACAACCAGTATAGTCTCGTGGGTCTGCTATCGAGTGAAAAAAACTCGCCTTCCGGTTCCGACGCAAAATTCCACATCGGAAGCATCAAACAACTTGGCAAGTTGCTTACCAGAAAAGAAATAGATAAGGTGTTGTTGGTAAGTGGGGCGTTGAGTCA
>JBFFBT010000198.1:0-11199 GCA_041560255.1 Myxococcota bacterium
GCTTACCCAACCGCGAGGCGCCCAACAACACCGCCTTGTATCCCGCCAGGGTCGCCATGGAGCTGAGCACATCCATACTTTGGGCCCGAGTGATTCTGGGCACCAGCTCAGCCGCAAACACCGTAAGATTTTTGAGGTTGTATGCTTCAATCCGGCCCACATCCGTCCAGGGGTCCATACATCCCATTAAAGCCGTACCGGCTTTGATCATCTCGATCTCGCTTCGGCCGGCGGCCCGGTCGACACCCAACGATCTCACTTTGATGATAATGTCGGATTGGCCGAACAACTCCCGAGCATCCTCAACCATATGCGCGCCTGATTGGGTATAATCGCGATCCGTATAACCCGCCTGCACGCCCGCCCGGTTTTCAACCAACACTTGGTTTCCAAGCTTCGTGAGCATCGCGACGCCGGTTGGGATCAAGGCCACCCTGGTTTCGTTGTCTTCGATTTCTTTCGGTACCCCGATCTTCATGGTTTCACCCGTGCGTAGTATTTCCTGCTTGCCATTGCACCTGGTTGTAATGTAAGACAAGTCTTAGTAAAAGCAATGCACATTTTTCACTCGAACTGCCGGCTCCAACCAACATACCATGACAACCAAACGTATAAAATTCAAGAACTTTTCAAACCAATTCCTGGCCGGATTATTGGACACCCCACAGACCCGACCCAAAGCGTATGTTCTGACCGCTCACTGTTTTACCTGCGGAAAAAACCTCAAATCTATCAACAACATATCAAAAACGCTCGCCGCTCGAGGATGGGGTGTGCTCAGGTTCGACTTCACCGGTTTGGGTGAAAGCGAAGGCGATTTTGCCGACACAAATTTTTCCACCAACATCGAAGACCTGCATGCCGCGGCCGAGTATCTCAGAAAAAACCACCAAGCACCACAACTACTGTTGGGCCACAGCCTGGGAGGCGCGGCGGTTTTGGCCGCCGCGCGCGGCATCCCCGAAGCCAAAGCGGCAGCCACCATCGCGACCGCTTTCGATACTTCATTGCTCAGTGATATCCTAACACAGGAATTCGACGATCCGTCACGAAAGGAGATCGAGCTTGTACTGGCAGGCAGGGGTTACACCATTCGAAGGCAACTGCTTTTAGACTTACAACAGCACAACTTCGAATCCTACATCAAGGAGCTGAATCTACCGCTTTTGTTGTTTCATTCTCCGGTTGATACAATCGTACCCATCGAAAACGCCAAAAAAATTTATCAAGCCGCCAACCATCCCAAAAGCTATGTTTCTCTCGATCAAGCCGACCATCTTTTGCTCGATCCTGCGGATGCAAAAATGGTAGCTGAAATCCTGGATGGATGGGCGTCACGCTACATACATTCGGTTGCGACGAAACCGAGTGAGTCTCTTTCGTAAGAAGATGGATCGGTTATGGTTGGAATATAACATATGAAACCTGGTCGGCTATGACCGGAGGAATTGAAAAAGACAAAGCTTTGAACCAAGAACTAGCGATAAGTCCAAAGGTGTGTAAAATTCGAAGAAACAGCTCTTGCTTGACAAGATACCGCTGGTCGAGTAAGGCTGAAAGCAAAGGAAGAATTCATGATCTGTAAGCATTGCGCCTATCCCAATGACCCGCAGGATCAGGTGTGCGGCAAGTGTCACAGGGCGTTGCAACCTTCATCCGGCCAACCCCGATTCCCCAGCCCCACACCCAACGATCCTCAGTCCGACGAAAGCATGGCAGCTTCGCAATCCAACCCCGCACACACAGCCGTCAATCCGACCGATCAGCTTCAGGAAGACAAACCGCTGGGGTTCGATCAGCTTCTAGAAACCTGTCTCAAAGAGGCCGATCGCAAGGTCCAGGCCGGGGATCTGAGAGGAGCATTCATCATATGTCAAGCTTTCGTGATGGATCATTATGGAGATCTTCCGGAGCAGGCCATGCTTTCACTTTATACCACCATGGGAGAAATCAGCAAGTTGCAAGGGAAAACAGAAAGGGCGGCCAAATACCTTCAGAAAGCCGATATGATACGTTCAGGGTTAGGTCCCACCGGCATCCCTCAACGGATCTCGGTCAATCCACCCGATGATCCGATCGAATCCTATCTCGGCGGGGACCTCTCGCAAGATTCGGCCAAGCAAGACATCGATGTCGATGAAATGGAAGACATCAATGAGCCCATCGAGTTGGACCGGCCGTCACAAGCCACAGCCGGCCCTAAACCGGCTGTACGCATAAAACCTCCCGACCAAGCTGCAGACGGGCATTCTTTCTGGACGGCGGGTTTTTTCGTGCGCCTGGTTTCTTTTATCGCCGACGCTCTTATTGTCACAACCCTGGTCTTCATCATGGCTCTGCTATCATCGGCCGTTTTGGATGAAAAAGGCCAAAACACTTTCCAACTCGTGTTGGATCAACCATCAACCCTGTTTTTGGGCTGTATCGTCTGGATGCTGTTGATCATGGTGTACCACTTCATTTTTGCGAAATTTGGCGGACAATCCTTGGGAAAAGCGTTTTTGAAAATACGGATTGTAGATCTGAATGGTGGACATGTATCGACCAAAAAAGCTATTTTTCGATCACTGGGCCTGTTGGCCGCCGGTATTCCGGCATTGGGAGGATTTTTCTGGGTAGGTTTCGACATGCACCGACGAGGATTTCATGACTACCTGGGCGGTACCTTGGTTGTTCAGATCAACGGCCGCGGGAAAAAAAGATTGGGTATCTTCTAACCCTTGAGGGGAGCTTTGCACCGTGACGCTCGAACTTGCCAAATACCTCGTAAAGGAAGGCATGGTAACGCCGTCGGAGATGGACGACGTATTGCAACGGCAGGTTATTTTCGGCGGCTCGGTGGATACCAACATCCTGGAGTTGAGCAAGCTCGACGAACAAACCTTGACTGAGGCGCTATCCAAAGTACACAAGCTCCCCATGGCGACAACCGCATTGCTGTCCAAAAAGAATCCCAAGGTTGCCAACCTGCTTCCGGCTCGTTTGGCGGAAAAATATCAAGTACTTCCAGTAACCATGGCCGGGCGCAACATCGTCGTGTTGACCAGCGGCCGAATCGACCCCATCAACGAAGAAAAGCTCGGTTTCATCCTCAGCTTGAAAATCAAAACCTACCTGGTGTGTGAGGTCCGCTTACAACAATATTTGAGTGAGTGGCTCAATGTATACATAGAGCCTCGATACAAAGCCCTGTTGACTCGTATGGGTTCCTTTGATGTGCAACCCACAACGGTTCAAAAAGAACCGACCGAGCCGCCTATAAAAACCGACGAGATCCCTTCGAAGGAGACCAAACCCTTATCGGTCGATCAGAACAAAGTACAGCAAGTTCTCTCCGACGTCGAAGCCGACGAACAAAACAAACAACAAAAAATGCACCGGGCCCGATCCGGAAGGATTTTGACCGATGAAGCCATTAAAGCTTGCTTTCAAGCCAGGCATCGCGACGTCATCGTCGATACTACCCTACGATATGCCCGACAGTTTTTACCATTTGTGGGATTGTTTGTCATCGACGACGACCACATCATGGGATGGGATGCAGTTGGAAGCGACAACGCCCGATCTTTAATTAGAAAAATCCGGATTCCCGCCAGGATATCGACGGTATTGAGCATGGTGGTCAACACCCGCGCCTATTACTTGGGTCCGATGCCGAAATCCCAACCCAATCAAACGTTGCTTCGATCGCTTCAAAGACCCCACCCGCCCAACATTTTGGTGGTACCCATTATCCTGAAGAAGAGGTTGATCGGATTGCTGTTCGGAGATTCCGGTGATAAGGCTATCAAGAGCAACCGTTTGGGTGAGCTTTTACTGTTTATCAACGTGTTGCCGCAAGCCTTCGAGCACCTGCTGCTTCGAAAAAAAGCCGAAGTCCAGTCTTTATCGCCGCCGCAACAGCCCCAACCTCAACCGGAATCAGACAAAAAGCCGAACCCCGAGCAGCATCAAAAAACATTTACCAAATGGGTTGCGACCCAAAGACCGCAAACGCCCCCACCCGAACGGGCTGCCCCGGAGGTTCGTGAGGACCTTGCCGAAAAACAACCTCCCCAGGAGAGCACCCCCCAACCCGAACAGCCGGAACCCTTGACAGGCAGCGCGCAATCGGATGAAACTTCTTCGGATCATTCCACCGATCTGCAGGCCGATCCCCAAAAGACCCTCAAACCAGAATCCTCGGAACCAGAACCTGAACAAGAATTGCCAAGCCCCCAAGGCGAACCACCACCAAAACCGGAAGAAAACAACCCAAAAACAGAATCCCCCGAGGGGATCCACGCATCTGCAGCATTGCATGGCGATGCTCCCCACGTTACCCAACCGATGTTTGAACGCCTCGACACCGAAACCCCGGTCCAACATACGCCTCAAACCGAACAAACCGAACCGAACGAGATCGACAACCCTCAAACATCCTCCGAAAATGACAACGAAAACCTAAAACCTTCTGCCGCAAGCCTTATCTTCATCAAACCCGCCGACACGGCGGCTGCGGCTGCGATAAAAGAAAAAAACCAAGTCTCCCAAACATATGATCTACCGAAACCGACTTTGGAGCCCCCGGTATCCATAAGCCCAAAGGCGGAAGGATCGCAGGCCGCCGCCGGTGTCCAGGGGAAAAACATTCTAGAAGATGTACAGTTCGATCAACTCATGTCACAAGCCGACACCGCCCTGGAAGCACGCCAGATCGATCAATTGGTTGAGCAATTGATAAGCTCCAAACCCGACCTCATGGATCTGGCGCGTAAGAACCTCCTCGACATCGGGCCCAGAGCAATCCCAACCATCATGAATCGATTCCCGGGAAACCTAAATTTCGACATTCGCAAAGCCGATGGATGGATACCACCCATCACCCAACACAGCGAGCTCATCCGCTGCGTCATCGAAATGGGTACGGATGCCTGCGCTCATGTCGCCAAAAAGCTCGAACACCACGATCCGACCGTTCGGTATTATGCTTTGAAAATCATGGGAGAAATTGCTTGCCCGGCGTATTTCGATCGTTTGATTCAAAGTTTGTATGACCGAGATGCGCTCGTGCGTACGACCGCCGTTGACGTATTGCAGGTTTACCGGGGCACCCCGGGGTACAAAAAGATGCTCGTTGAGCTGCGCGGCAAACTCGACAGCTCCGAGCCAAACCAACAAGCCATGGCAGCGGCTTTATTGGGCAACCTAAAAGACACGCTCAGTATGTCTTTGCTGGTGGATTTGATCGGATCGCCGTCCCAGATGGTTGTTCGGGCCGCCGTGGAATCATTACGGTTTGTCACCAAACAAGATTTCCAGACCAACCAAAAAAAATGGCGCAAGTGGCTGAAAAATCATAAAGATCAGCAACGCATCCAATGGCTCATCGCCGGTTTGCGTTCCAAGGATCCGGAGCTGAGATATTCGGCCTCTCAGGAGCTCGAGCAAGCTACGGATGAAGCTTTTGATTACTATTTCGACTCCGGAAAGCGCCAACGCAACCGGGCTGTACGCAAGTGGGAATCATGGTGGAAGAAATTTGGACGCCATCAATCTTTCGATGAAGAGTCTTCCAACCACCCCGAATAGGACCCCCATGACAAGCTCGAGTCAACCCACCAAATCGAGATCCCGGACCGCTCGAAAAATCAAAACGTTGACAGGCAGTCGGTTTTTCTGTTATACACGTGCGGAATAGAGCTATAACCAACTTCTCGACGAGAGGGGGAATCATGAGAAAAGCGGTTCCCGGTCATTGGATTGTAGGGCTGACCATCTTGTGCCTGGTGGGGGCCACCGCGATGGGTTGCCGGCCTAAAATCGAAAAGATTTGGGAATTTCCGGTAAGCTCTCCGATTTACTCAACACCCCTGATTATGGACAACCTGATTGTTTTCGGATCGGAAAGCGGCACGCTGCATGCGGTGGATAAAAACGGACGCGCCAGATGGAGCTTTCAAACCCCCTCGGCACAGATATTCGCCCATCCGCAAACCGACCAAAAATTCATCTTTTTCGGAGCCACAAACCAAAAATTCTATGCGGTAGACCAACGCGGTGAGGTAAGGTGGCAATTTGCCGCCAGCGAACGTATCAAATCCGATCCTGCGGTGTTGGACAACATGGTGTTTGCCACCAGTTACGACGGCCACATTTATGCCCTGGATACCACCACGGGTAAAAAAATCTGGCAATTTCCAAATGAAACCCGACCCGAAGAAGAAAGTCAACCCGAAGCCACACCCGACCAGCCTTCCAACTTGCAGCCTCAACCGAAAGCGTTTTCGTATGCCGCTCCAAAAATACAAGATGGAGTGCTGTATGTCGGAAATCTGGATGGATATTTTTATGCCATTCAAATCAATGACGGCAGCATGAAATGGCGTTTCAAGGCCGAGGAAGGCATCACCTCTACAGCCTGGATTGAAGGCGACACCGTATACTTTGGGTCGAAAGACGACCACGTATACGCGTTGGATACAGAAACCGGTCAAAAGATAAAATGGAAGTTTAAAACCGCAGATGATGTCCTATCGTCTCCGGTGATCGCGGACAACATTTTATATATCGGCTCCAACGATAAAAACTTTTATGCTCTGGACGCCAAGACGGGTGAAAAAAAATGCCAGTTCACCGCCCAAGGACCCATCATAAGCTATGGTGCGGTGTACAATAATCTCATCGTTTTCGGCGCTGGACAGGGCGATGGTCATGTGTACGTTCTCAACCGCTCGAACTGCCAGTTATTCCATCGGGTCAAGACCGGTTACAAGATCGAAAGTGATCCGGTATTGGACAACAATATCATTTTCGTCACTTCGGGCGATCGTAAGTTGTATGCGTTTCGAATCAACAAAACCGAATAACCCAAAACCAAGCAGGCTTATCGCTTCTATAGCGACTCCGGCTCCAACTTCTTCCATTTGAATAAAGAAGAGTCACAAACCAAGGGGGCTAATCCCAAATACCCTCGATAGGCTCGTGACACTTGGGACACGCCCCTTTTTGCAGCAGATTTCGACGTACTGAAAATCCATGGCGTTCGATAACGATATGATCGCAGACAGGGCAATGGGTATGTTCACCCGCATCGCCCCAAACGTTGCCCGAGTACACAAACTTGAGTCCGGCATTCCGCCCGATTTCCCGGGCGGTCTGAATTGATTGCAAAGATGTCTTCGGCGTATCGATCATGCGGTGATCAGGATGAAATCGGCTCAAGTGCCAGGGTATCGCCTTGTCTACGGATGCTATAAACTCGGCCATGTCCCTGAGCTCATGTTCATCGTCGTTGAGACCGGGGATCAACAATGTGGTCACCTCCACCCAAATGCCCAATTCGCGCATCAACCTAATGGTATCCAACACCGGTTGCAACTTGGCCTTGCAGATTTTTTGATAAAAATCATCTCGAAACGCCTTGAGATCCACATTGGCAGCCGTCAGTTTGGATGCAATGTCACGAATGGGCGACGCAGAGGTATAGCCGTTGGTTACCGAAACACAACGCAAACCCTCGGGCAAAGCAGCCTCGGCGATATCCTGCGCCCACTCCATAAAAACCGTAGGCTCTGAATATGTGAAAGATATGGTCTTTGAGCCGGCCGATTCGGCCATCTCCACCACGATCCGTGCGGGAGTATCTCGACCCGGTATCGTCTTGGGGCCACGAGGAGTTTGGCTGATATGGTGATTTTGACAATGGGCGCATTGCAGATTGCATCCCATGGTTGCGACGCTGAAACTCAGGCTGCCCGGTAAAACATGAAAAAAAGGTTTTTTTTCAATCGGATCGTTTTGCAGCGCGACGGCTTTGGCATAGTTGAGCGTCAGGAGCGTTCCGTGCTGGTTTTCCCGTACACCACACAAACCTCTTTGGCCGTGCAGGACGAGACAACCATGAGGACAGAGTCTACAACCTACTTCGCCCCCTTGAAATGTATCAAAATACCTGGCTTTTTGTGTCATCCGACAAAAGTCCGAATCAAGAGACGAGACTTGTCAATCCTCACGAAAAACCGACTTAAGTCCCTCAAAGAAAACCAATTCCCTTCCGCTTACTTTCTCGAGCTCACCATCGTCGAAATACAACCCACCGCATGAAAAGCATTTATCGATTTCCACTTGATTGATATTGATGGGATGCATCTTCATGCCGCACTTGGGACAATGCATATAATGTAAATCCTTCAAATTCTGTTTCTCATCATCCGCCATTTGCTGTCTGGTCTTCAACGCCAATTTCCTCAGCTTGATGGCTTCTTCTCTGGCAAAATACTCTTCTTCCTTGCTGGTAGGCTTGAGTGGCATACATTTATCTCCTGAGCGTTGATGTGCCCGCCGCCCGTGACATCCGCACGACGGCACAGTTTATAAACCAAAATACTGTAACCGTTCACTTGGGGCAGCGGTAGCTCTTTCGATTTCTGCGAAACTCGCGGGTTTACAAACCATCAAAAACCGATTGTTTGTAAACCCTGCTCAGACAAGTCCTCGAGATCTCAAGAGCCATCGCTACCCCAAGTGAACGGTTACAAAATACTTTCGCCGATACACCGGATTACTTCAGCTTCTCGATGTTTCGCTTGGCAATTTGGGCTTCTTCTCCTCCAGGGTTGACTTCCAGATATTTTTGATAATACACCAGCGCACTTTGCCGGTCACCCATATATTTATATGCCTCAGCTATACCCATGATGGCAACCGCAAACCGAGGGCTCTTGTCTAAAGCTCTTCTGAACCACTCTATCGCCAACATGTTTTCGCCCAAATCCAAGTACCCGAGGCCTTTGCCGCTAAGCGCCTCCACATCCTCGGCGCGAAGCTCCAACGCAGCATCATATGCCTCTATGGCTTGCTCGGGATTTCCACGCTGCAGGTACCCATCCGCAATCCGCATCCAATTATCATAGGTTTTCTTGGGAGGGGCTTTCTTTACTTCGGGTGGAGGCGTAGAAGCCGCCTGAGGCTTGGGCGGTTCCGACTCCTTGGGCTTGCTAAGATGAGTCAAAAATGTACGCGCTTGCTCATGTGATGGATTGATAGTTAAAATGTCCTGCAATTGCATTTTTGCCGACTCGACTCGCTGGGTCTTCGACAGTACGTGCGCCAGCCTATAGCGAGCTTGAAGTCTGTTCGGCTCGAGATCGATGACCTTTTCAAGCAAAACAACGGCCTGGGGATACGTGACGGGATCTTCGGCCAACCAAGCCCCCTCAATGAACAGCAGCTCGGGATCGTTCGGTTTCATGGATGCAGCCGCCTTGATCTCAGCCAATATTTCGAAACGTTTAGACTCCGATACCCTGAGGTAATTCGCTCGGGCTCTGTGTGACAAATAGGATTGAGGATCCTGCTTTTCTACTTTCATAATATTCGCTCGGGCGGCTTGCATGGCCCGACCGGCAATCTCCATGAGGGATTTGCGTTCTTTTTGTAAAGAAAGTGCCGGGCTTTCTCGTCGTTCTTCTTCGCTTTCCATCTGGATCGTGACGTCTTTTGGGATCGCGGGTTCTTTGAGCAACTCATCAATTTGCCGGATTCTTTCCTTACATTTTTCTGCTTGTACGATGCCTATCTGGGCAAGCAGCTCAAGGGCCTCGGGCACATCCTGGTTTGTTCCGTTCAGCATGCTTCGAAGCTCACTTTCGGCGGATGCAAGCTGCTCATTCGAATCCATTAAATATTTTTCGTACGCTTTCCGGGTGGCTTTTAACATTGTAGCTGTAACTTCTTTTTCTTTCCCTGGCAACATTTCAACCAAAGATTGCAGCAATTCGGGGTATTGTACATACCAAACAAATCCACCGGCAGAAAAAATCAACAAAATCAATACGAACAGCCAGGTTCTACCGCGAGATTTTCTCCAGGTGGAAACCGGCTCTGCGCCGGTCGGCGTTCCGGTTTCTATCCCCCAACTATCGGGCCCGCTTTTCATGCCGGGTTGATGGACGAAAGAGCTTTCTGGAAACCCATCCAGGTCCACTGAAGCTGCGGATTGTTTTCCGGCAGTAGGCACCGGATCGAGACCCGCGCTTTTCGACAAAACGGGTTGGGATGGGTTTGTCGATGGCCTTTTAGGTAAAGCCTCCGTCAACAAAACAGTTTTTTTCCGAACCCTAAACAGATGATTGCAGTGCGTGCACTTGACCGTCGCACCTTCAGCCGGCACACGATGTTCTTCCAACTCATATTCAAAACCACATCGTCCGCATTTCACATCCATGCCTCGAACCTCGATTCGATGTATTCGTATTCCGGCTCATCCAAACACGCCCAAATGATCGGAACTCCCTTTGTAAAAAATGCGACTGGGATTATTCGGGGTTTTGCGCTCCCAACAAGGCCGCCCGTTCCAGATCCCCAAGTCCTCGATATGCTTTCTCAAGTCCCCGCAAGGCCTCACTGGACCCGGGCTGCACGGACAAAGCCCGATTGAACTCGAGAGCCGCCCGCGAATATCTCTTGGCATGCATTGCCTGTTCGGCTGCATCCATGGCTCTTTTGTAGATCTCTTCGGTATTGGAGGAATCTACTGCATATGCTTCCGATTCGGACCAAATTTGGGCGTCTTTGACAATATTTTCGTGTTCGTCTCGCTCCGGGAACAACCAGGTTGCGCCATCGATCAGCTCGTACCGCATAAGGGTAACAAATATCATGACCACCAACGCCAAAGCGCTCATTCCCGCCAAAAAGGACCAGGCGTGAAGAGAGCGGCGGTTTGCGCGCACTGCATCCAGATTGTCTTCTTCGGGCTCGGTCAATATTGCCGGCTGTATCGGAGATTGGGCATCTTCGTCTTGTGTCCGTAAACCGCTCTGCGCTCGTATAGCAGACAGGCCGGTACGTTGCTTTACATATGGTTGAGCCTGAAAACCATTTTTGCTTTTGTTTGCGTTCAACACATACTTCTTCTCGGCTTCGGTCAAAGATGATTCTATCCCCGATCTGGACCCACGGGTGTCATCCGCCTCCCCATCAACTGCTTTGAGATCGCGCGCAGAGCTTTCAGATACCGATATTTGATGCCCGGCCCGGCCCGCAACCGATCTGGGCGAAGATCGGACAATAAAAACATGCTTGCAGGATGGGCATTTAATCTCCACCGTTTGACCCATGACTTCTTCTTCGGCCACCCATACTGAACAATCACAACTCGGACATGAGGCTCTCATCTCATTTCCCCTGGATATGAAAATTTCGCTTCCCTCTCCA
>JBFFBT010000199.1:0-11106 GCA_041560255.1 Myxococcota bacterium
AAGCCCGCGAGTTCCGCAGAAATCGAAAGAGTCATCGCTACCCCGGGTGAACGGTTACTCACAATTCACCTGAAAAGTTATTGCAAAATCTATACCAAGTAAACTTGCAGGCAAGCACCCACTATGTTTTTTTTAATATTAGGTGTATTAAGAACATTATATAGGAAAAAACTTATTGAGGATATTACAGCTTAGATTACCAAACAGGCGTTGCTCTTACAGACACCTCCAAATCAAATCACCTGGGGGATCGGCAGTACATTGGCCGTCCGCTGTACATGTGCATTCACCTCCTGCACATGATCCACCTTCGCCGGCTGTGCTGCATTGTGCGTCGCTATCACAGTATATGCAGGTTCCCGCGTCTGTATCGCATTTTTCAGCCAGGTTGATTCCGGCACAATGAGAGTCTTGGGTACACTGAATGCAAGTCATGGTTTCTGTGTTACATTTTCCGGATGGAGAAACTCCGACACAATCCGCATCCTCTGTACACTCAACGCACCTTCCGCTTGCAGCACACACCGCAAATCCTGCCGCGCTGATCTTTCTGTCAGGATTGGTACAGTCATCATCAGAGTCGCAACCGCAAGCATTGTTTGGAGTGCCTGCGAAAAGACATACCTCCGTACCGTCACAGTCACCGCTGGTTTCACATTCCACTTCTGCACACTCTCCACCAACAGCAGATTGAATTATCTCATCTTTATCCATCACTTTGTCTTGGTCCGCATCCTCCCAAACCGCTTCGAGGCCTCCAAAACATGCCTCTTCCAGACCGCAACCCAAATCACTCGTACAGGCACAACCACCCATTCTGCAGCTGTGTCTTCCATCTACGTCCATGCAATCAAAATCTGAACCGCACTGGCATGTTTTTGTAACCAAATTACATCCACTTTTACCCGCTTCTGTGCAATGAGAATCACTCAGGCACTCAACACACCTGCCCCCGCTGCAATATCCGCCGCCCGTGCAATCACCATCGATGAGGCACTGAACACACGCACCCGCACCGGTGTTGCATTTTGGTGTGGGGGCAGAACAGTTTGAATCGGACTCACATATCGGAGTGCAATAACTCGAGCCTGGTGTGTATGTGTCTCCTTTGTGATCCCATTCGCAACCCAACCAAAACAAACTGCATACAACCAACCAGCAGCCGCCAACCAGTAATTTTTCTCCAGAACGATATCGCATATCTCAAGACCTCCAGATTTTCAAAAAGGGTTTGTTTTCCTGCATGTCACCTGGATGTACCACACCAAGCCTCACCTTTAGAACTTGTATCCGACTTTCGTAAATACGTACCGTCCGACTGTATCGTATGTCTGCACGTTGGCGTTCTGCCCACCTTCTTTGGGTTGCTTGGGCGGCTCTTTGTTCAACACGTTGTCCATCCCGACGACCAAATACATGTCTTCCCAGTTGAGTTGGAACACCAAATCCCAGTATACGACATCCGGGATAGAGGTCGTGGGCCATTCGCCAATCAGAGCTTCGTAAATGTCGGCGCCCTTGACGTAGCGGATGCGGTTGCTGAAGTTCCAGCTCTCTCCGGATACGCCCGCCATGAGGTTCCAGCGGAAGCTGGTGTAAGAGCCCGAGTCGGCGCTGATGGTGTCGACCAGCTCATCTTTGGCTCCCTCGATGGTCTTGTCGAAGTTCATCAGATAGTTGCCCTGCACGGCCGCGTTGAGCCTGAGAGCCGGGCTGAGGCCGAAAACGCTCAGCGGCAATCCGTATCCAACCGTAAAGTCGATACCTTGGGTTTCGTATTTGGATATGTTGGCCAGCGTGAGCTGGACATCTTTGACCAAACCGCTCTGGAGACGATCGCTGATACGCGTGCAATAATCATGGCTCTTGTTCTCACTGCGGTAGCAGCTATCCAATATGTATTGCAGGTTGGGCGAGTCGATCGCGTCGTTGACCACGATGTTGTAATAGTCCGCCGTGATGTACAACCCATCCAAAAACTCCGGCAAATCGTCCGACGAGATGACCATACCACCGGTGATGACCCGGGCGGTCTCGGCTTCGAGCTCCTGGTTGGAGCCAGTAGTCGCTCTAAATTGCACGCCGCCCACCGCGTTTTGATCGAAATCGGCTGGTAAGAAATCTCCATTGGGAAGCTTTTCTTTCGAGCAATTGGCCACCAAGGTCGCGTTGTCGTTGGCTCCGTAGTTGTTGCACGGATCGTTGGCGCCGATGTAGGAAGTGGCTTTTCCTCCGTACAGGTCACCGATGGTCGGAGCCCTAAAAGCCGTGGAGTACGTGCCTCTAAATTTCAACGATCGAATCGGCGCCCAGCTCAAGCCGGCTCGATAGGTAATGTCGTTGCCGAAAGAGCTGAAGTGCGAAAACCTGGCCGAGAGATCCAGCTCGACCGAATAAAATCCCGGCATGTTGCGTAGCAGGGGCACATTGAGCTCTGCAAACACCTCTTGCGCATTGTAGGTGCCTTCGGCCGGATCCACTTTGCCTTCACCATCGTCACCGCTCACGTTGATGGGGTTGGGCCGGATGGCGCCGCCGAGCTTACGGGTCTCGGCGCCGAACGCGATACCCAAATCGCCCGCGGGCAGCTCCAACACCCTTCCGGCCACCGAAGCTCCGACCTGCAGTTGCCTGAAATCGGACAAATCGGCGCCGCTGTGCAGGATATAATTTCTCACCCCTTGGGTGATGAGCGCAGGGTCGTCACCGAAGTAGTTGCCCACTTCGCATCCTCGATGCGCGTTTTGGGCGCAGATGACCGGATCCAAGGTTTCGTACATCCTGGCATAGTTGATGGCGTTGTAGATGGTGGTGGTCTGCAGGGTGGAGCTCCAGTTGACAAAGACATCCAGGTTGAAATCCTCGGTCAGATCGGCCTTGGCGCCTGCCAGCACCCGGAAACCTTCCGAGTTGTGATCCCAAACTCGGGCGCCCAGCTGGGTCATACGTTTGTGCATGGGGATAAGGGTCGTGCCGGGAGCCATCAAGCGTTTCAACTCGTCGGGCACATATGGGTTGGTCGTCGGGATCCAGATCGCTCCGGGGTAAAAATCCGTACCAGTAAGACCCAAGGGCACCGGCGCAAACCGGGTGCGGCTGGTCCGGTGCACGTAGCTGCCTTCCATGTACATCTTGACATTGTCCACGACCTCGTAGTTGCCGACGGTGGTCAAAGCGAGCCGCTCCATGCCCGGGAGCAAAAACATCTCTTTGGAGTAGTCATAACGTACATTGGCGTCAAAAGCATTGGTCCAGGGCAACATCTGGAGATCCCCGAAGCCGCCGTCGGCCTGTTTGTTGGTGAAATACACATCGATGGGTTGCCCGTCTTCGAAGCTCACATGGCCACCCGGGTGGGTGCTCGAGCCGTAGATCTGAAAAGGATCTCCCGGGGTCAAAAACTCGATCACGACGGGCTTGGCGGTCCACGCGCGGTCCCGGTGCCAAACGGCTCCCCGGTAGGTGTACGAAGCGTTGGCCATGAAATTTCCGCGGTCGAAAGCCGTGCCCATGGTGACCGATGCGGTGATCTCCTCACCGTCGGGCTCGCCGATCCCGCCTCCGATGCTCGTACCCATGCTCAAGTCGGCGGCCACTCCCTCGAAATCGTCCTTGAGGATGATGTTGACCACGCCTCCGACTGCATCCGATCCATAGGCCGCCGAAGCTCCGTCCAACAGCACCTCGACCCGATCGATCATGGCAACCGGGATGTTGTTCATGTCCACCGCTCCACCCGATGACGAGGCCATAAACCGATGGCCGTTGACCAATACCAGCGTCCGGTTGGATCCCAGGTTTCGAAGATCGATGTACACCGCGCCGGATCCGCCATTGTTGGTTTGCTGGTTGGTGCCCTGTAAAGTCACCGAGGGCATTTCCACCAAAAGTTTTCCCACCGACTGGGTGCTCGACATGGTGATCTGCTCGGTGGATACGACCGATATGTGAGCGAACTCTTCCAGGTTGCTCCGGCCGATGCGGCTGCCGGTTACGATGATTTCTTCGGCTTTCTCGTCTTGATCCTCAACTGCGGCCTCGCCCGCGGCTGTCTCCTGGGCGTAAAGTGAAGGAGATGCAAACAACATTGCAATCGTGCTGCACGCGAGTAAACCCGCTCGGGTCCAGGCCAATACGACATTCTTCATCACAATCCCTCCTTTCGAGTCGATACTACGTGAGAAACGAGTTTTTTTGTAAAGACCTACACAACCCCCGACAAAACGTATCGAACCGCATGCGGCCCCAAGAAAAAATTCTACAAGCGGTATCACCAAAATTTTTCATGCTGAGACAATCGGATCGAGGCAGTCCGCACATCATAAAGACTCCATCTCATTCAATCTGAGTTCGCAAACCCCACGAGCAAAAACCCTCGCGCTTTGTGAGGCTATCACCAAATCTTTCTTACCAAGACAAGTCTGCCATGTATCGTATTCCTCACGGATTGTCAATACCAATGCAAGTCGGCTGCGGCCCAGATCCAGAAATTAATTACGAATTGTTACAATATAAAAAATATAATTCGTTTTTCACCTATATGAAATCTCTATTTCATAGTTTCAATGATTTTGATAGGTGGTCGTTTTCAGCTTGCATGTGGAAGGATGATTGTGTTACGTAGTCATAATTATTGCTACGTATATACACAAAACCGGAGTGAAACCCATTGCACATGATAAATTATCTCATATATTTCATTACACTCGTTCTATCGCATCCGACCGCCCCACCCGACTCGAATCAGATCGAAGAAATCGTCGTGGTAGGCGAACAACCAACCAGCGCTTCATCCGATCAAGCTCTGAGAGATTACGATTTCAAGCTTTTTCCCAAAAAAACTGCTTCCGATCTCATGCGATTGATCCCAGGTCTGCACATCACCCAGCACACCGGCGGAGCCAAAGCACATCAGATTTTTCTCAGAGGATTCGATGCCGAGCACGGCCAGGACGTAGCCGCCAGCCTCAACGGAATCCCTCTGAACGAGGTATCCCATGTCCACGGCCAGGGCTATTTGGATCTGCACTTTCTCATACCCGAAGTCATTCATCAAATCAGCATACGCAAAGGTCCGTACGATGCCGGATTGGGTAGTTTCTCGACCGGCGGGGCCATCCATTTCAGAACCTCGCCCCAGCTCGAAGACACCGCTTGGGTGCGCCTGGGATACGGATCCTTCGACTCACAATCCATACTCTCTCGATTTTCGCTTCAAAACGACGGATATCGTGCAAACCTGGCTCTCCAGGGAGAAAAGACCCAAGGCTTTACCCAGCCCGGACACCTACGGGCGTTTCGGGCTTTTGCACATGCACAATCCGGATTCGAATCGGGTTGGTCGCTGGATGTGTTGTACGCGGGCTATGCGGCCCGTTCCCAAGCAGCAGACACGCTCCCAAAAAGTATGATTGATGACGGATCCATCGATCGGTATTCATCCCTGGATGCAAGCAACCGGGTGGATGTCGATCGGCATTTGGGCGGGGCCATCCTCAAAGGTCCTTGGGCCGATGGACAGCTCGAATCAATCGCTTACTACAACTTCAAAGACACCCGCATCTTTTCCAATTTCACTTACTTTTATTTCGATCCTGTACACGGTGATCAGCTCGAGCAATCCGATCGTCGGCATTACGGTGGTCTGCAATCCACCTACGCGCGTAACGACGAGCTGGACCAATTGGGATTGCTCGCAAGTGAGCTGGGCATTGCGTGGCGCATGGATAGAGTTTCCCAAACCCAGGCCAACACGGATCAGCGGGTTCGCACGAACGTGATCAACAATTACCGGTTCGACGAGCACAACCTGGGCATGCATGCGGATCTTCATCTTCAAACCCATGGTGATTGGATGCTTGCCGCCGGTATGCGCTACGATCTCAATTTCATTCAGCTCGACGGTACCCAGGATGAACGTCGATTGGACATCCAAACCAATCAGGTGGTGGTCGATGACGATCATCCCCGCAACATTTCATCCGATGCACATGTCTTTTCACCCAAACTGTCGATCGTATATACGCCCGTACAAACATGGAAAATGTTTTTCAATTTCGGCCGTGGTTTCATCACCCGGCCCGCCAGAGATCAAGCGGATCGACCACTGCATACCGCCTACGGGGTGACCGGAGCCGAGCTGGCCTCCCACCTGAGCATGCTCGAAAATCGGCTGCACCTGATCGCAAGTCTTTGGTGGGCGCATAAAGAAAGTGAGCTGCTGTTCGATCCCGAGTTCGGCCAGTCCGTATTTCGAGGCCAGAGTCATCGCTTGGGCACCGAGCTGGAGGCCCGCTACTGTCCGTTCGATTGGCTTTGGTTGGCGGTCGATCTGTTTTATATCCATGCACGCTTCAAAGACCCCGGCGGAGACTGGACCCCGATTCCCAACGCTCCGGCTTTCCTCATGACCAATCTGCTATCCATTCGACATCCCCGGGGGTATCAGCTCAGTGTACGAGGGCGCATGGTCGGACGGCGCAACCACGATCTGGGTCTTTCATCAAAACCATATTATATTATGGACCTGGTTGCGGCCTGGGAAAACGATTCTTTTATCTTGAGCCTCGAGGCGCAAAACCTCTTCGATATACAATGGTACGACTCGGTGTTTGCCTACCCGGTCAGACCTGCCCCCGACGCACCGGTAGATCGGGGGCTGCAGGTTACGGCCGGCACACCTCTGGCGGCTCAAATGTTTTTTACTCTCAAAATCTAACCCGATTCAAAAAAAGAAAGGATCTTCTCTCATGTTCGGCAGGAAAACACACGTACTACTGTTGGTGTCGCTCCTCTCAACCCCAGACTGTAACCTCGAGCCGGCCGAGCACACCGGCACATTGGGGTTTCGCGCAAACGGTGAAGACTTCGTCCGTGAAGGTTTCGTGTCCGAAGACGGATGGCGCATCGATTTCGATGCGGTATACGTAAATGTCTATGGCCCGACCGCATACCAAGTCAAAGAACCGCAAGCGCAAACCCATAGCGACACGTACCATGGTGGACATCCCCATAGCAACATTCCGGAAGGCTCCGCCCACGTATCATTAAAGGGAGAATACCATCTGGCGCTCAAGCAGGCGATCTTCGAGCTGGGCAGTGTCGACAACGCCCCTATCGGCAACTACAACCGCTCGGCCTTCCGGCTCGTACCCACAACCGCGGATAGCCATGCCGTGGATATGGATAACATCGGTTATTCCATCGTGTTGAAGGGCAAAGCTTCCAAGCCCGAGCAATCCGAGGTAAAGTTCAGCATACGATTTCACGAAGCCTTGGAGCATTATGATTGCGGGCCCAATGGATTGACCGGGGTTCTGGCCGAAGATGATTTTGCCTTTGTGGAGCTTACCTTCCACTTCGATCATATCTTCGGGGACGCCGAAGAAGGTCCTCCGGAGCCCGAGGATCCGGACACGGTCAACCACGTGGCCATCGGGTTTGAACCCTTTGCAAAGCTCGCTTCAAACGGTATTTTGGATATCAATCAAAACGATCTGGGCCAAAAGATGAACGGAGCAACCTACCTCAAGCTCATCGAAGCCATACGCACGCTCGGACACAACGGAGAGGGACACTGCTACACGGAAAGCTTGGAGTAGGTCTACCCCGCCCTTTCGGTTGCATACGGCCTCATCCAGCCATCGCTTTGCTTGACAACCACAAGACAGTCTCATAGGCTTGAGGCTGGTTGCGCTCTTTGGCTATCGGCATCATTTGTTTTGCGGTTTTCAAAGAGTCAGGACGACGACCATCTTTATTACCCGGATTGCAGCTGGTTTCCTTCAACCGGGGCAGTAAACAAACCATCGGATCACGAATGAGAGAAAACATGCCATATCCACTTTTTCTTGTCGCTTTTGTACTGTGTCTGCCCGCATCGCTGTCTTTGGCCGACGAACAAGCGGACCCAAAACCAACTCAAGAGCTTTATGAGCTGGGTGACCTGCTGCAGGCCGCCGTCGGGCAAGACGGCCGCGTGCTTGCGGCCCATGCTCAGCTGGATGCATACCGAGCCAGATTCAAAGAAGCCCAATGGCTTTGGTTTCCGGCCGCAAAGCTGGATGTCTTGTTCGGCGCTCCGGTTGGCGAAAGGCGCCTGGCCTGCCCCGAAGATCCGGCTTGCGTCAAGCTCAGAAATCCTTCACCCTGGAGCTTCGGTGATCTTCGCGTCATGAGCTTTGCGGTGGGCGGCCGCCTCGAAGCAACCCTGCCGCTGTATACGTTTGGAAAACTCACCAGCGCAAAAAAAGCCGCCGAGGCTGGCGTCGAAGCGGCCCGGGCGGACATCGAACAAGCCCGCCGGGATGTCGCCCTGGAAGTACGGCGGGCCTATTATGGGTGGTTGTTGTCTGTACACGTGACCGAGATCCTCGCAGACGGAGAAAAAAAGCTCAAGGAAGCCGAGCAAAAGCTTGTCAAAATGCTCGACGCTTTATCCGAAGAAGTCACCGACCGTGACTTGTTCAAGCTACGCTACCATAGCTCCCAACTTCAGGTTCTCAAGGCCCAAACCCAACAGGGTCAAAAATCGATCCTATCGGCTCTCCAATTTCTCACCGGCGTCGAAGCCTTGGGCGACACAATCCATCTGAAAGAAATACCCTTGCAAGTAGATACCCAACAGATCCAACCCGCGGCTGAGTACCTGCATACTGCCCAAAACAACCGGCCCGAAATCCGCAAGCTTCAGGCAGCCCTGCGGGCGCTCGAAGCCTCCGTGGAGGTGGGTAGGGCCGGTTTTTACCCTGACTTGTTCATCGGGGGTTTTCTGGGAGGATCCTACTCACCCGCGCACGATCACATCAAAAATCCCTTGCTCAACAAGGGGCTGACCTACTACGACGCCGGGTTCAGCCTGGGTCTTCGCATCACGCTGGACATACCTCAAAAAGTAGCCCGTCTCGAAAGATCCCAGGCCGAGCTTTCCAAACTGCGCATCCAATTCGAGCATGCAACCCGGGCGCTCGAGCTGGAGATCAAAAAGAAAGCTGATGATTTGAACCTGCTCGAGACCCATCTCAACATTCACAAGAAAGGAAACCGGGCCGCCAAAGCCTGGATGCGGGCCAATCTAATGAGCTATGGTATCGGAATATCCAATACCAAGGATTTACTCGACTCGCTGGCCGCATACGCGCAAAGCCAGATGGGCATGTACAAGCTGCATCATGATCTGAGGGTTGCGCTCGATATGCTCGAAGCTTCGCTGGGCAAGGATCTGACCCAAACAAAGTAGTAGGTCTGAAATCTTTTCACCATGGAAAAAAGGCAGAAATGAATCATGCGGCCGTCCGATTCGTCCAATTCTATGATAGAGGGACCTGAAATCCCAAACGTACTAGAGCAGAAAGGGTAATCCATGCGAACCAGACATCTTTCAATTCCCGTTTTGGCATCGGTAACGTTGTTTTTGGGAGCGCTAGATTCGCCGGTATATTCGAAGGATGCACAGACAACCCCCAAACAAGTCATTCAAGCCGCGGCAGAGGACGTACGTGCAATCCTCAGGGTCAAGACCAAACCGAATACCCCCCGACACAAGCAACAAATGGCAAAATTGAAAAAAATCGTCGATCAATTCGTCGACTACACAGAGCTCGGCAAGCGATCCTTGGGACCTCATTGGAAAGATCGCAGCGCCAAGGAGCAACAAGAATTCGTCCAAACCCTCAGAGATCTCATCGAAGAATCTTACACCCGGCCCATCAGTGACAACATTGATTTTACGATGCAGTACGAAGACGAAGAGCTATCCGAAGACGGGAAGGCAACCGTTTGGAGCATAGCATCTTCCAAAGACAAAAAGGGAAAACCGGTCAGCGAAGATTTGACATTTCATCTTTATCGGACCGGAGAGGTTTGGAAAATTTATGACATCGAGTTTGGAGACGTCAGCATGGTGCGTCATTACCGGGGCGAATTCAATCGAAAAATCAAAAAAGAATCCTTCGAGGCCTTGATGCAGGCCATGCGAAAAAAGCTCAATGAAACCAAAAAAGGCAAGAGCAAGGCATCCAAACAACCCCGTCTGTAAATTCTCCTACACCGAAGTTTCACAGGATCAAATGTATTGCAATACAGTAGGTACCCATTTTTTACCCTAACATTGCACAAATGGATGCTTCAAGAGCAAACAAAACTATAGGACTGAAACACAACGTGAGCATTTCATGAACATGATAGAAATGAACTTTTTGTGGCTTCTACAACCGACGTCATTCTGGCTGGCTTCAGCCAGAATCCACTGTTTTAATTATGGATCCTGGATTAATTCATTCCAGGATGACGGTATTTTATGCAACTGTCGAGTTTATTTTCAAAAAACGGAGTTCTGATACGGGAACCAGCTAATGAAATATTTTTTCAAGCTCTTCTTCTACTTCGGTTTCTTTGACATTTTTGGCAATGCTGATCTCTTTGATTAACAGATTGCGCGCCGTGTCAAGCATTTTGCGCTCACCGAAGCTCAAGTCTTTATCAAACTTGAGTAGATACAAATCCCTGAGTACCCGGGCAATATCAAAGATGGATCCGGTTTTAATCCGTTCCATGTATTCGCGGTATCTTCGGTTCCAGGTTTGAGTTTTTACGGCAACCGTCTTTTCTTTCAGTACTTTATACACATCCTTGACCTTCGATTTCGGAATCACCTCACGCAGGCCGACAGAGTCTACCTTATTTTTGGGAATCATGATCCGCATACCATTATCAAGAATCCGCAAAACATAAACGTCCTGTTTGGTTCCCATAATCTCTCGCTGCTCAATGCCCATAACCTCACCCACACCGTGGGCGGGATACACAGCCTTGTCACCGATTTTGAAGCTTGGCTGCATAGTTATTTTGCTCCTTTGCGCTAACGCCATTGGTCAATACACAACAATGCATGAGTACAATACCATATTTAACCATGTCAGTCAACGAAAAACAAACGTAAAAACCATAACAATCATCAGCGGTTAAGCTGTTTTTGGAATATATAGCCCCGGCGGAGAGAAAAAGCAATGCCAGCCAAATAGGTTATATTTTTACTTTATATTCAAATGGTTATTTTACTAAAACACCTGTTTCTCAGTCCGATCTTTTCAGTCCAGTCGGAAAGCC
>JBFFBT010000200.1:0-11102 GCA_041560255.1 Myxococcota bacterium
ATCAAGTTTCCTACCTTGGACCGACTTGGAAAGCTGGTACTTTTTCATCATCATGCCTGCACCAATTCCGGCCTCAAAACCGATTGTGTCGAGTTTTTTGACATGTAGGATATTGCATTACATAATACTATACCATGGACTCGAATCATACACTCACTCTCATTGTTCTCGTCATTCCTATTTGGTTGGCTTCTTTTGGTGCATGCTCGCCTGCGCATACCAACACGAACCGAATGCCTTTTCGTCATCCTTTGTTGCACCAGGACGATGATTTATCAAGTACTTCTTTCAGATCAAAGCAAGATGTTTTTCTCGCCTCTCGGTCAACCAAATCGAAAAACCAATCATACTCATCGCAAGTATCTCCAAAGCTGCATGCCAGTTTAGCAAGCGACCCACATCGATCCTCCCGAAATGCTCTTCATCCGGATCAAGCTCTTTGGAAGCCTGCCGGCGATCCATGGTCACGACAGTTTGCGGTCGCCAAGCGGGCCCGCTCCATGTTGGGATTTTCCACGAAAAAAAAGGGATTTGAGGCCAGCGGTAAGACTTTTCGGAAAGATTGCTCGGGACTCATCATGGCGGTTTTTGCGCTCGAAAACCTTCCTCTCGACGACCGCGTCACCCGGGAACCCGCTCAGAGCCGCGTGGTTGCTTTATACAAATTGGCAGACCGTCACGGTCTTGTCCACCGCAATAAAATTCCTTCCATCGGTGACCTGGTCTTTTTCAACGACACCTACGACAGAAACCGCGATGGGCGTATGAACGATCTGCTCACCCATGTGGGTATTGTCGAACATGTCGATCCGGACGGCACGGTTTCGTTCATTCATCACGCCCGGGGAGGTGTGCTTCGATACAAGCTCAATCGATTCAAGCCCGATATGCGCAGAGATCATGCATCCAAAAAGGTATACAACCACTATATCCGTATCAATCCGGCCGATCGATCGAAGCGCAACCAGAAACGCCTCACAGGTCAACTTTTCGAAGCATTCGCTACATTTATCTTTTAGGTCCGTACACTTTTCTTTCAGACTTGGTTTTCACAACCCCAGGTGAACGCTTACTACTATCTGATGAAAGCGATGTTCGAGCCACCCAGGTTATTGGGATCAAATCGGTAAAGCAAATTGGACGCCTGGTAAAGCACAAACACAAAATCGTCTTCTCGTTCTTCTTCGCTTTCACCTTCGGTCGTATCGACAGACACCAATCCACCTGCCAAGCTGTATTTCACGGGAGGTTGGTAGATCAAGCGTGTATACCCGTCCGAGGTTTCAAAAGACCACACAGTATCCCGTTTGATCGGATACGGCTGCCCTGTATCGGGATTTTGACCCGGTGCGAAAAGCGTAAATTTGATCAATCCGTTGTCATATACCGGATGCGAATCCGGCAGATCTTTCTGCCAAGGCACCATCTCGGGTCTTTCCATCAGACCACTGCGAGCCGCGATGACCACCCAACTTTGTGCCGCCCGTATTTGGTATTTTAGGTTTTTTGGCCAACACACCTCCGGTCCCGGTCCGGGATTTGCGAGGAGCACAAGACGATTCATCTCTACACTGTCGATCGTAAACTCCTTGGGGTTGAGTTTGCACTCGGCAGGATCGGATACAGGTTCGGACGTAACTTCGACCAAATCACCCACCTGCACCCCGAGAGAAGAAAAATCCAAGTCAGCCCGGCTGTCAATGAGCGTTAGATCTTCGAATTTCCCCGTGGTGGTATCTTTGGTTTTGGGCAACATACCTTCCCAGGTCAGGGTCCAAAACTCATCCCGGGTTTGAGAAGTATGTACAAATATTCCGTTGTAGATATCTCTATCTTCGTCGTCTTTTCCCGAGAAGCGATCATATTCGGCCAACATGGGATACTTGCATCCAGGTTCGTCGAGACAAGCCTTCAAGGTGTCTTTGGGTACTTCTTTTTGGTCAACCAACAACTTGACGGAGTTCTCCGGACAGGCCGCTCCTAGATGAGGGTAGGCATCCACCAACCGATGGTTGATGGCGTCGATAATCTGAAAATTCCCATCCAAGTTGGAGATAAACGCAAACGTTTTTACCGCCTCTTCCTTGTAATCGGGATCTTCCTTCAGTTTTTCATCGAGCTCGGCCTGGGTCAACAACTCGGTGGTATATACTTTGGTTTTCAAATCAAACGTAAAATATTTAATTTCAACTCCATACACGAAACCGATGGATCGAACAACACCCCCAAACTCAAATCCCTGGCTCGAGCGTTCCGGATCCACCGCTTCGATCCTGGCATCACCAGGCATTTTGAGTTGTAAGGTTTCCAAATTCAGCATGCTCACCTGACCATCATTTTGACTCGCAATATACAATACAGAACCATCAGGAGATATCGCCAATTTTCTAGACGGATGACCAATTTCGATGCGTTCGATGGTCATGGCGAGCGTATCCAGTACAATGATGCTGTTTTTTGATTCATCGGCCGCAAATAGACGACTCCCGTCCGCAGTCAAAGCCAACCCGGATGGGCTTCCTTCGACATCAATCAACTGCTCCAGTTTGAGCACGGGTTTGGTTCCGTTGTCGGTTGGATATTGAAAGCTCAGCTTCGCAAGCTGTCCGGTTCCTATCAAGCTGACATATACCGGAAGTGGGACGCCGGGATCCCAAGTCGGCTTACCCAGCTCGCCCGGAATGGTCACTACGTCTTCAGGCTGGGGAAAACCCGTGGGAGTCAACGCCACCCGGCTCACACCGGCAAGGCATCGTGCATCCAGGTATTCGACGCCTTCAGGCTTCGGACAAACCGAACCACAAAATGAGGTGCATGCATCCGCATCAGCGTCCACTTCTGCATAGACGTGCGGATCAAGATCCACCAAGGATATATCACCCGACAATGCATTGACCACAAAAGCATAACGTCCGTTGGGATCGATGCTGAGATTGGTCGGGTATTCACCGACCGACATACTCAACGGAAACAACGGATTGGGGGCATTAAAAAAAGTATTTTCTTCAACGTGATAAATACGCAGAACGTTGTCGAGAGAATTGGCTACCAAAAGCAAATGCTGCAAGGAGTTGGATGGGTCACAATCCGGTACTTTCTGAGGGCAACCCAAAAAGAGCTCCATGTCCGTCGGGCCTGACAATCTGCCCGACAAGAGAGGCTTCGGATCTTCACATGCACAAAGCGCCAACGCACCCGCTGCCAGTACAACCCACTTTATTTGATTACGTTTTCCCGATCTCACAATACCCTCACCCTCCTATTCGAGCGAGAACTTCCAAAAAGCTGTCTGATGCTTCGTCCACATCCAAAACGGCAACCCGGGACTCTTCGAAACATGTAACGAGCAGCCATTCTTTGCCGTCGCTTTCGTAGATCGCCATATCGAATGGGCCTTGACAAACATCATCGCGCATGTCAATCAGCTTCATGCTCACGGTATCGATAACATACAGGGTATCGCCTTCGGTTGCGGTGACAAAAGAAAGCGATTTGTGATTTTTCACCCGAATCGGCAGCTCATCCAACACTACATGGCCTAAATAACTGTTTTTGGGCATGTTGTTGGTGCCCAACGAGGTATCCAAATAGATCAACATGTTGGGATTCCGCACCAAGAGAGTCGCCGTGGTGCCGTCAGCCAAAAGATCCACACTTCGGCTACCTATGTTCTGCAACCCACTCTGTACTGTGGCCTGATATACAATGGCGGCTTCACCCAAGGCCGGATCGAAAAATTGCAGGGAAAAAAGACTCTGTTGTGAGGATCTACGAGCTGCAAACATAAAACCGGTTTCAGGCGAAAACACGAACTGATCCGACACCACCGAGCTATCATCGAGATGAAACAGCTCACTAGGGGCCGTTTTTCTATCCGCAGGCACACGAACCGCCGTAATGGCGGCACCAGCCAGGTGTCCGATATAGGCGGTGATATCTCCGGTAGGATATGGTTCGGCGTTTTTTTCGTACCATATTTGCACATCAAACGGCGCCGGATATTTTAAATCTAAAACATGTTTGTCACCCGAACAACTCGGAAAATCACCCTTACCGGAGGAATCGCCATCCGACCAACATTTCAGATCGATCCGGGGCTGACCGGCCTGCTCATCGATGATCAAATCCACCAGTACGAGCTGGGCGGATTCGCGCAGCGTCACCAATGCCAGACCGCCCTGTTCACTGGGTACAAGCTCGACGCTGCTGGCGAAGTTCTCCACTGCAATCGCGCCCTCATCCAAAATAACCTCATGATGCGCAAAGTAATCTTCGTCTGGATTGGATGGTGGATTTTCGAGTCGTTGAGTCAGCAAGTTCAAATCGACCACACGCAGGGAAGCGCTTTTTCGAAACAGATCGAAATTGGAGCTCAACACCAAAGCATATCCCTTGGGATGCACCGCAATGCTGACCGGCATTTCAAACGAGTGGGATTCGAGCGGCGTACCCAACTCCACATCCTTGCAACCAGCTCCCACAATGATAAATGCAGTCAAAACCCCCAACCCTGCAAACGTTTGATACCTCCTGATCACCTGCTCCTCCTGGCCTTTGAGCTCTTGGGCTTGGTTTTTCCCCTTGAAGCTGCTTTGTTGACCTTGGATGTGGGCTTTTTCCCAACAGAGGTTTTTTGTTTGGTCGTTTTTTTCTCACCGCGTTTGGCAGGCTTGACGGCCTTACGCTGAAGCAAAGATGTTTTCTTGGCCGTTTTCTTGCTTGCTTTTTTGACCGCTTTTTTGGGAGCTTTCTTTGCGGCTGGTTTGGCAGACTTTTTCACGGGCTTTTTCACCGCACTCTTTTTGGATCGGCTCTTGGGAACGGCTGGTTTTTTCTTTGATGATTTGGTCTGCTGCCGGTCCATCAATACGGCTTTCGCCGCTGCCAATCGGGCAATGGGAATGCGAAATGCCGAACAAGAAACGTAGTTCAATCCTGACTGATGGCAAAATACAACCGTTTTCGGATCACCGCCGTGCTCACCACAAATGCCGACCTTCAGCTTGGGCTTGACACCACGTCCCATCTCGGTCGCCAACCGCAGCAACTGCCCTACACCGTCCACATCGATGGTTTGAAATGGATCGTCTTCCAGGATG
Source organism: Myxococcota bacterium (assembly GCA_041560255.1). Taxonomy (GTDB): domain Bacteria; phylum Myxococcota; class B64-G9; order B64-G9; family B64-G9; genus JBFFBT01. The sequence goes on from JBFFBT010000200.1 coordinate 5,100, forward strand.
GACGCCTGCTGGTATGCGTTGAGAAATCCTTGGGCGTCGTCCCGGCTCAATCCAAAAGTAGTCTGGGTCAGATCATTGGTACCAAAGGAAAAGAACTGAGCCACTTCGGCGATTTGGTCTGCGGTAAGCGCAGCCCTAGGAAGCTCGATCATGGTTCCGACTTGGTAAGGGATCTCCACACCCTGTTCCGATGCGACTTGCCGGGCCACTTCGTGAACCACTTCGGCCTGATTTTTCAACTCATTGATATGGCCCACCAATGGAATCATGATCTCCGGATGGGGGGTAAAACCGTACTCTTTTTTCGCTTCAGCGGCGGCCTCCAGGATAGCCCGGGCCTGCATGGCCGTAATTTCCGGATAGGTTATCCCCAATCTACAACCCCGATGCCCAAGCATGGGATTCATTTCGCGCAGGCTTTCAATCTTGGCCTTGATTTTTGCCGCATCCACACCCATCTGAACCGCCAAATCTTCAATTTCTCTGTCCTGATGAGGCAAAAACTCGTGCAAAGGGGGATCCAAGGTACGGACGGTAACCGGTCGCTCTTCCATTTCCTTGAAAATACCCTTGAAATCCTCTCTCTGGAGGGGCAGCAACTTGGCAAGCGCATGCTCGCGAGCCTGACGATCTGCGGCCAAAATCATCTCCCGCATGGGTCCGATTTTGTTTTCGCCAAAAAACATATGCTCCGTACGACACAAACCGATTCCCTCGGCCCCGAACGATACCGCCTCGGCAGCTTGATCGGGCTGATCGGCATTGGCCCGCACTCTGAGTCTGCGTACTGCGTCCGCCCATCCCATGAGGCGCTCGTAGACTTGATAAATATTCGATTCGGTCGGGTCGAGACGTTTTTCGAGTAAAACCTGCAGTACCTCCGAAGGTATCGTACGCAATTGTCCTTCTATGACCTCACCCGTGCTACCGTCGATCGAAAGCCAGTCACCCTCCCGGATCACGGATTCTCCAACCCGCATGCTGCGACTCTTATAATCAATCTCCAAGGCCCCACAACCGGCCACACATACTTTACCCATTTGCCGCGCCACCAAGGCGGCATGCGACGTCATGCCCCCGCGGGCCGTCAAGATACCCTCGGCCGCGTTCATGCCGCGAATATCCTCCGGAGATGTTTCGATGCGCACCAAAAGCACATTTTCGCCTCGATCTTTCCAGTCTACCGCGTCCTCGGCATTGAATACGACCCGGCCGGAAGCAGCGCCCGGTCCCGCATTGAGACCTTTGGCCAAAAAACGTTTGTTCGCCAAGGCTTCCCGTTTGTCTTCGACCCCGAATATCGGCCGGAGCAATTGGTTGAGAGAATCCGGTTCGATCCTGGCGAGAGCGTCGTTTTTTGAGATCAACCCTTCCGACACCATATCAACCGCGATGCGCACAGCGGCAAATCCCGTTCTTTTTCCGGAGCGGGTCTGCAACATCCACAGCTTGCCTTCTTGGATGGTAAACTCCATATCCTGCATATCTTTATAATGTCGCTCCACCAACCGCGTGATTTTTTTAATGCGTTCGTAGTTTTCCGGCATGATGTCGGCCAGCTCATCAATGGGCCGGGGTGTACGAATGCCGGCTACCACATCTTCTCCTTGGGCATTCATTAAAAACTCACCATACAGGTGGTTTTCTCCGGTAGCAGGATCCCGACTGAACAGAACTCCGGTGCCTGAATCTTCACCCATGTTGCCGAAAACCATGGCTTGTACGTTGACCGCCGTTCCCCAATCTCCAGGGATATCATTGAGCTTGCGATAGGCTTCGGCTCTCGGGTTATCCCATGAGGAAAACACCGCTCCGATCGCGCCCCACAGTTGCTCCCAGGGATCTTCTGGAAACTCACGTCCAGTATGGCGGGCGATTGCCGCCTTGAATTGCCCGACCAAATCTTGGAGCGCTCGATCATCCAGCTGGTTATCATATTCTACTCCGGCTTCTTTCTTTTTCTCCTCCAAGATTTCTTCGAAAGGATCGGTATCGTCCTTCCCCTCGGGCTTGAGGCCCAACACTACGTCTCCATACATTTGAACAAACCTACGGTAAGCATCATAGGCGAATCGCGGATTTTGGGTTTTTTCGGCCAGCCCCTGCACGGTGACATCATTGAGGCCTAAGTTAAGAACCGTATCCATCATGCCCGGCATACTCACCCTGGCGCCGGAGCGAACCGACAGCAACAAAGGATTTTTATCATCTCCAAACTTGGCCCGCATGCTTTTTTCGATCTTCTTCACCGCTGCGAGCACTTCTTTTTCCAATCCCTTGGGGTATTGCTTTTGGTTGTCGTAGTATTCGGTGCATACCTCCGTCGTAATGGTAAAACCTGCAGGCACTGGAATTCCGAGCCGATTCATTTCAGCCAATCCAGCCCCCTTGCCTCCCAGCAAGTTTTTCATCTCGCCTTTTCCATCGGCTTTGCCGTCTCCAAAAAAGTACACCCTCTTTTTCGCTGCCATGTTATGCCTCCGGGATTACACCACTCTAAAAAATGTTATGTTGTTTCGGCTGATACCGTATCACCGTGTAATTGCAACTTGGTAAAATCGGCAATCCGACCGAATAATGATTCGATGATTGATAGCAATGTTTTACGATTGGCTTGCCGGATCAAATCATTGGGATCGTTGACCAAAACCCGCTCAAAAAATGTATCCACCGGACCGCGCAGCTCACCCGCCAGAAGCTCCATACCTTCCAGATATGCTTTTTGGGCCATGAGTTTTTCATAAACCGGGGTGATTTTGACCAAAACCGCATGCAGATCTTTTTCTTCTTCCTGGTCGAACAACGCGGTCTTCAATACGCCTGGTTTAAAATCCTTGATGATGTTGGCGACTCTTTTAAACGCCACCGCCAAATCGCCGAACGAAGATCGCCTGGAAAATACGTTCAAGGCTTCTACCCTGAGTTTGGCGTCATACATATCGTCCATCCCTGCGGCCAAGACGGCTTCCACCACATCGGCCGGGGCGGATTCTACAAAACGTTGTCGTAAGCGTCCGGCAAAAAAAGTCTTCAAGTCTTCGCGCAGGTAGGCGGCAAAAGGTTCGATTTTTTCGACTTTAACCGGGTTTTTCTTCTCACGGACCGCGCGTTTGTCAGCCCTTATCTGGGCTTTGCGCAACAAGGCGTCTTCGATTTTGTTCTTGGCGCCTTCTATGGATTGCTGCAATAACCAATCCAATGATACATGGTAACCTTTTCCCAAAATAATCGCTATGACTCCAAGACATTGCCTTCTCAATGCAAATGGGTCGGCGGCGCCTGTGGGCCTCAAACCAATCCCGAAACAACCCGCCAACGTATCCAACCGATCGGCCAAAGACACGACGGCACCTTCATGACCCCGGGGAATCTGATCTTTTGCAAACCGCGGCAGATAGTGCTCGGAAATCGCCAGGGAAACCTGCTCGGGATCACCCGAACGAAGGCTGTAGATGCCACCCATGCACCCCTGCAACTCGGGAAACTCCCCTACCATTTCGGTCAGCAAATCCACTTTGGCCAACAAACTGGCTCTGGCCACATTCCATCCGAATCTTTCCTGCGGATCATCAATCTCTTCGTAGCGCACGCCCAACGCATCCACCAGTTGATACTGTTGGTCCCACTTTCCCAGTTGCAGCTTCTCGGCCAAACCAACCGCTAAGTTTCCTATCCGGTGGGCTTTTTCGTAGTACGAACCCAAATCGGCCTGAAAGACCATCTCTTGAAGTCCAAGCACCTTATCCACAAGAGATCTTTTCAGATCTTCCTCGAAGAAAAACTGCGCATCCCGCAACCTGGCACGAAGCACCCTTTCATTTCCGTGGCGCACCACGTCCGGATCCTTGACGGGAGTATTGCCTATGGCGATAAATGCGTTTTTCAGCCCACCGTTTTCCGATCGAATGGCGAAATAACGCTGATGATTGCGCATGGCCGCCACCAATACCTCATGCGGCAGCTCCAAAAAATCCTTTTCAAAATGACCCAGCAATCCTACCGGCTTCTCAACCAAAAAACAGACTTCTTCGACCAGCTCGGCATCCGGTATCACGGCGCCCCGGGCTTCGCGGGCCAACTGGTCGGTCTGCTGCAGTATGGCTTCACGGCGCTCTTGTATCGACACCATAACGTCCAAGCGTTTGAGTGTTTCGTGGTATTGATCGACTTTTTCGATTGTGACCTCTTGCGGATGAGAAAACCTGTGTCCTCGGGTTGTATTGGAGCTTTGTACTCCCGCAAACGTGAAAGGCACTACCTGTTGGTCCAACAACGCCAACAACCAATGAATCGGCCGTGCAAACGAATAGATCCCCTCGGCCCATTTCATGGCTTTGGGAAACCGCAAGCCGTCCAACAAATCACGCAGCATGTCCGGCAGCACTTCAATGGTCTGCAAACCTTTGATATCCCTGCATACGGCCAATACTTTACCCTTGGCGGTATCCACTTGAATCAAATCGTTCTGTGCCACACCGTGGCTCTTAGCAAATCCGAGGGCGGCTTTGGTTGGTTTGCCGTTCGAATCATAGGCAGCTTTGATTTGGGGTCCCAGGATTTCCTCCCGGGTATCTGGCTGCCTTTGAATCATCGAGTGAACAATCATGGCGAGACGCCTGGGAGTACCCATGGTCTCGATCGTGATTTGGCCATCGTTATCCAATCGATGTTTCCGCGCCCGTTCTGCAAACCCTTTTTCCAGCGCATCCAGAGCACCAGGTATAAAGCGGGCCGGTATCTCCTCACATCCGATTTCCACCAACAAGTCCAAACGAAAAGCCCTTTCTAAATAAGTCGTTGTATGCTGTGTATCAACATCAATACCGGAGAGCCTCACTTCTCGCAATTCATAAGCGGCCAGCCAAGCCGTTCACGTTCTTGGAGATATCCCTCGGCGCAAGCTCTGGCAAGCGAGCGTACCTTGGCGATATATGCTTGGCGTTCGGTGACGCTGATGGCCCCTCTCGCATCCAGCAGGTTGAACGTGTGAGAACACTTCAGACAATAGTCATACGCAGGCAATACCTGCGCCGCGCCCCCATCATGGGCTGTCTTGCACAGTCTGAGACACTCTTTCTCATACATCCCAAACAGCGCGGTCAACATCTCTGTATCGGCCTGATTGAAATTGTATTGTGAGTACTCGACTTCGCTCTGCAAATGCACTTGACCATACGTAACATCTCGGTTCCAAAGGATATCATAGACCGAGGTTACGTCCTGAAGCAACATGGCGATGCGCTCCAAACCGTATGTCAGCTCCACCGATATGGGAGCCAAATCGATCCCTCCGGCTTGCTGGAAGTAGGTAAACTGGGTCACCTCCATACCGTCTATCCACACCTCCCAGCCTAACCCCCAGGCACCCAGGGTTGGAGACTCCCAGTCATCCTCCACAAACCGTACGTCATGATCTTCGATCGGGATACCTATGGCCCTCAACGAATCGAGATAGAGTTCCTGCACATCCAGAGGCGAGGGTTTGAGCAATACTTGGTATTGATAAAAATGCTGGAGCCGATTGGGATTTTGTCCAAAACGTCCATCGGTCGGGCGGCGGGACGGTTCGACGTACGCCACTTTCCAAGGTTCCGGTCCCAGACATCGCAAAAATGTGGCTGGATGGAAGGTGCCGGCGCCTTTTTCGCAATCATATGGTTGTTGAATCAAGCAACCCTGATTCGACCAATATGTCTGTAATTTGAGCACCAATTCCTGGAAGGTCAGCATTGTACGCGTTTCCTCTAATATCGGCGGGAAGCTAACATCACACACCCCGTATGTCAAGCAACCGTTTGAGCTATCAAGCGGATCGATACGCTGTTGATTGATCTGCCGATACGGATAAAATCCAAAAGGATTATGCTATCGGTCTTTCTTCCTCAAGTCAACCATCCCCCGATGATCGGCTCAGCCGTGATCCGTTTTCTTTAAGAAACAAGGGGTTATTATAGGTCAAGCAAGTATTCAACGAATTATAGCTGTTAGAGACGTTCTTCGAGC
>JBFFBT010000201.1:0-11061 GCA_041560255.1 Myxococcota bacterium
AGCAATTTGCGACCCCGATGAAGCCTGGACATGACTGTTCCGACGGGAATGGTCAAGATATCTGCAACCTGCGAGTAACTGAACTCGTTGATATCCACCAGCAGAACCACCAGTTTGAACTCCGCCGGCAACTTTTCGATCGCAGCGACAACATCGTCGGAAAACATCTGCTCAAAGAAATATTCCTGAGGACGGGTGGTGGCCGCCATTTTCTCATATGGGTACAATCTGTCGATCATTGCTTGTTGTTGATGGCCCTTGACGATTTCCTTTCCTTTTTGATCACGCCGATAGCGGTTAATGAGCAAATTGACCATCATCTTGAAAAGCCAAGCCTTGAGGTTGGTGCCCGGCTCGAAGCGACGCCGAAAACGCATGGCTCTCAAATATGTATCTTGTACCAAGTCTTCTGCTTCCATAACTTGCCCGGTCATCCGTAACGCCGTGTTGTAGAGTACATCCAAATACTCTAAAACCGACTCTTCAAAGGCTGCTCGATTCTTCTTTTTATCACCAAAAATCAATATGTTACCATCTCCGATGTCTGGATGGCCGACTTGCGCCATCCATTTGCCATTCAACTATTTCAACAAACCGATGTGGCTGGATATTCCCAAAGATCAACGTAGAAAATCCGAAAGCGGCCGATAGGGTAAATCCAACGAGGTCGCCACGGGTTCACAGGTGACATGACCTCGATAGACATTGACTCCAAATCCCAATCTCGGGTCACGGCGTATCGCCCTCTCCACACCTTCGTCCGCCAGCAACACCGCCAACTGTATGGTGGTGTTGGTCAAAGCGAAAGTAGACGTGTGTGCCACGGCTCCGGGCATGTTGGTCACTCCATAATGCACGACACCATGCTTGGTAAAAGTTGGGTTGTCGTGGGTCGTCGGCTGAACGGTCTCGATACATCCTCCCTGGTCGACCGCCACATCTACAATCACCGATCCTTCTTCCATGGTCGCAACCAAGTCTTCAGTTACCAATCTGGGAGCTTTGGCTCCAGGGATCAGGACCGCGCCGATGAGCAGATCCGCCCCCGCTACCGACTTGGCAATGTTATCGGCATCCGAGAAAAGGGTATTGACCCGACCGTGGAAAATATCGTCCAAATAGTTGAGGGTATCCAAGTTGATATCCAGGATGTCCACACTGGCTCCCAGACCAACCGCCATCTTACAGGCATTCATCCCCACAACACCGCCACCCAGTATTGCGACCCGGCCTTTTCGAACTCCGGGCACGCCTCCGAGCAACAATCCTTTACCTCCATGAGCCTTTTCCAAACAAGCCGCACCCACCTGGGTGGACATGCGTCCGGCTACCTCACTCATGGGTTTGAGCAACGGCAGGCTTCCATCGGGATTTTGTATGGTTTCATAACCAATCGCGATGCATCGGGATTCGATCAAACGCTCGGTAAGCGCAGGACATGCCGCAAGGTGCAGATAGGTATAAATAATTTGATCCTCCCGAATTAGAGAAAATTCGATCTCCACCGGTTCTTTGACCTTTACGATCATATCAGACCGGCCATAGACATCCTGCATGGTAGGCACGATTTGCGCCCCGGCTCCGATATACATTTCATCGGTCAAACTGCTGCCCAATCCAGCCCCTTTCTCCACCAAAACACGGTGTCCATGATCGACCAAGCGCTTGACTCCAGCGGGAACCATACCAACTCGATATTCACGTGTTTTAACCTCTTTTGGAACGCCGACGATCACTCCATTCTCCTTTCATTTTCTTTCTTCAAATGTGTTGATCCAGAATACCCACTCCGATGTAGACCTATAGATCAATGATCATCCCATCGTACCCAAGAGCAGTACCTTTGGGAAGATCCATACTCACAGTGTCGTAATCGATCACATGTGAAAGATGCGTCAAAGCCGCCCGCCGTGGACGGAGTCTTTCTATAACCTCCAAGGCCTGCGCAATTGAAAAATGGGTCTTATGCGGCCAGATCCTCAGAGCATCCAGAATGACACATTCCAGATTGTCCAATAGACACCAGGACGTATCAGGGATTCGGCTTACATCCGTCAAATAGGCGAAATCACCGATTCGATATCCCAACACCGGCATCCTACCATGCAGCAACGGCACCGGTATCACATTGACCCCAAATAGCTCGAACTCACCCTCGACACGCTGAAACTCCAAGTAGGGACGAAACGATTCGCTTTCACCTTGATCAAATACATAATTGAAATACTTACTTATTTTTTCTCCAATCGCGGCGTTTCCATAGCAAGGTATGGGTGCCAATTGTCTCAAATTGTATACCCGCAATTCATCGATTCCGTGAATATGATCGGCATGCGCATGTGTAAATAATACGGCATCCACCCGCTGCAAATCATTTTCCAAAGCTTGCTGTCTCAAATCCGTGGAAGTGTCCAACAAAAATACTCTATCGTTTATCTCGACCGCGGCTGATGATCGTGTTCTTTTGTTTTTCGGGTTCGAGGACTTGCACACCTTGCACTCACACCCGATCATCGGCACGCCGCTGGAAGTACCAGAACCCAATACTGTAATCCGCATGAGATTGATCTCACCTTCGCTATCATTCAGCCATCAAACGGACCAATTCTCGTCGGACATCCGCCCATAAAACACCTCAACCGCCGGTCCGTTCAAAAGTACAGAAGAAAAATCCTTCGAAACCCTGATCTTGAGATCTCCTCCCGGCAGATGTACATTAATTTCACGACCCGGCGAAACCTTCCCCAAGCGTGCGGCGGCGGCAACCGCGGCGCATGCGCCGGTTCCACAGGCCTGGGTGATGCCGCAACCCCTTTCGTATACGATAAGCTCGATATTCTGAGGATCGGTGACCTTTGCGAACCCCACGTTGACCCTCTGAGGAAACAAGATGTGTTTTTCAATGAGAGGGCCATATTTCAAAGCCAATTGCATATCGGCGCCCTCGAATAGTACTGCGTGGGGATTGCCCATGGACAAGGCCGTGATGGAAAATTCTCTATCCCCGACCTCTATCACTTCGTCGATGCATGCACCGGTTCCATGCATGGGTATCGAGTCCCTGTCGAACACCACCCGTCCCATCTGTACCGCTACCCAACTCACTTTTCCATCGGACTCGACACGGGGATAACATGCAACAATGCCCGCGCCGGTTTCGATCTCAATCTGTTCTTGTTGTATTTCTTCTTTTTCCACCAAATATTTCACAAAACACCGGATACCGTTGCCGCACATTTCCGCTTCGGATCCATCCGCATTGTAAATATGCATACGGGCCTCGGCTTGCTCCGACGGCAGTACCGTCAGTACTCCATCGGCTCCGATTCCTTTGTAGCGATGGCAAACCCTCCTGGCTTGATCTGCGTCCATGAGCGTTTTGGATTTCTTCGCATTCACAATGACAAAGTCGTTTCCAAGCCCGTGGTATTTCCAAAAATCCATGCGGTTTCCATTCCTCCTTCCTTACAAAATTCAACCTATTCTTAGTTCAAATTCCTGTCAATACAATTGGTCTTAGAGGATTTGATCTTCATCCGAAGCTACGCTATCCTCCCCTTTGCCCGGTTGGTCACCCTACATACAAACAAAAGAAAGGATACTATTTCATGCTGCCCAAATCCAACTCACAGGCCACATTCTTTTTCGTTCTGGGTGGTCTGACAGCCTGCTTGCTCGGTTGCGCGGCTTGTTCAACAGCCACAAAACTATCCGTCAAAGATCAACAAACCATTCAGACAAACTTCCAGAAAAAAACTTTTTACCTTACCTATCCGGTATTTGTTGGATCCTTTTATGCCTACGACGATCGTCACTTGGTATCCGAACGGGCATTCGATGAGCGAATTCTCATCGAATCTCCATCCGGTGAGCCCATTTTACCTCCCAGCCCAACTGATATTCTTCCGCTGGGCACCAAGGTCAGTGTACGCGAAATCGAATTTCCAAGCTCGTCGGTACTGCTCGCGCGCAAACTGATGTCACCCCGCCATTACACCTGGATCATGTTGGATCTTGCAGGAAAATCCCCATCCAAACCGTATGTCTTGATCATTCATCACGACACGAAAAATATCGACGAATTTCGAAAAACCTTTGCCACATTCCTTTCCGAGGAAGACCCTCGCAACAGCTTGAAAAGCCTTTCGGATCAAGATCGCAAAGCCATCGACGCAAAAACCGTTTTCAAAGGCATGAGCGCACAAGCCCTGCTCAAAAGCCGCGGGCAACCCGATAAACGCTCTCGGGTGTATCAAAACTCCGTGCCCATCGAAACCTGGCAATATACCCCCAACCGAATTGTCATATTAAAAGACAACCGCGTGGATCGCTTTGAAGGCTTCACCCCGGTAGATCTCAAAGATCAAACCTCTTGAGCATCACCGGACAGGTTGTACGATTTCGATGGATTCAATCCCACAGCGCATATTCTGGCAGGAAACGACCGGGTATGCCTCAAAACCCAAAGGGAATCCGGCCAATTCATCCGCCACCAGCTGATCTCCCAGCGTGATGCGAACCCTGCCTTGGTGTACATCGAGAACCATCGAAACGACCTCTTCTTCCGGTACGGTCTCTTGCGGCAGTGTCAACCTCGTCGATTCGGCTTCCATCATATCGCCGCTTCTCGACAACCACGCTTGCCGTCTTGCCTGCATGTCCAGCAACAATTCGAGTCCATGCCCATCCCGATCCAACAAACCCAAACCGATCCTGCGGGAAACATTCGCCGGCATCACCACCCTCAACGCGCCCAAATTATCACGCATGTATTCTTCCATAGTCTCCAAACGATTGTTTGCATGTAAAAAGGTCGCTGGGATTGCCTCCATGGTCACTGTAAACCTCAATCCAGGTGAGAGTTTCATGGGCGACGCACCCAGGAAGGCTCTAGCGGGCACTTGATTGAGCGCAAAGCCGTCTCGAAGGGTATCTTGGATAAGCTTTCCGGATTCGAGATCCCAACAACCACCAAGAAGTATTGCCGAAATGGAAGGCAGGGAAGAAGGTTTAAAATCGAAGACCAATCGGCTCCTACCTCGAACTCTTGTGTTGATCGCCGGGGCTAGATACTTGATATGTTTTGGATGGTTGACTTGAATATGCTTGCCGTTTTCAGTATGCAAAAGAACCAAGTCGCCCATGGCTCCGTCCAGATCCTGGTACATCAACAAAGCCACGATACCAATGGTCGCCAAGGCAAGCAAAAGCAGGCCTCCCAATAGGGCAATAAATTTTGAAGACAGCCAATTGCGAATCAGCGTTTTTCTGCCTACTTCCAAACCCTCTTTGGAGGTGTCTCCAGACCCAGAGGCCTCGGATTGGATCTTATCCGAGGTTTCCAACTCCGGTTTTTCATAGATGTCGGTTTGCAGGCCAGAGGTTCGATTCCCCGTATTGAGTAAAAATCCGGCCACCAAATCCGCCCGTTGAGGTCTTTTGTCGGCATCCGTGTCCAGCATTTTCATCACCAGTTTATCAAGACGGGGATCGATATTGCGTTTATGCCGGGAAGGCCGCGAAAACCGACCCAAGGGCAATTCACCCGTCAACAACTCATAGAATATAACCCCCAATGAATAAATATCGGCGCGATGATCCACATTCTTGGCGTCTCGGCGTTGTTCCGGTGCCATATAGTTTACAGTACCCATGCTGACTTTGGTTTGGGTGAGATTGAGCTTCATTCGAGGCTTCATGATATTCGCCAAACCAAAATCCGCGATTTTCAGCGTTCCTTCAGAGGTAAACAGCACGTTCTCGGGTTTGAGATCTCTATGAATGACGCCTCTTCGATGGGCATGCTCGACCGCCCGGCATATGGTTACCATGAGTTGCACGGCATCCGAGCAGGCCATAACCTCATTATTCATTCTCGCTCGCAGGTTGGGACCCTCGATATACTCCATGATGAAATAGTAGCGACTGCGATGACAGCCGCGATCGATAATGGTTACGATGTTGGGATGGCTCAACGCCGCCAAAGCTCCGGATTCTTTTTCGAACCTGCGAATAAAACTGCTGTGGGCGGCCAGATCCTGGTTGAGCACCTTGATGGCGACCAAGCGGTTCAAAGATTCTTGACGCGCTCGATAAACCCGGCCCATGCCTCCCTTGCCCAACATACCACAAAGGCGGAATCCCGGTATGGTGAAGGCATCCCTTCTCGGAACGATGAAATCGTCCTTGCCCGAAGATCCTCGATGCGCCGGTTTGCGCATCACAGATCCCATCGTAGATCGATTTTCCACTACCATCTTGGAAGCGACCGGCGCTCTTTCCACCCTGTGCGGCTGCAGGGTTTTTCCGTTGCCTAATTCCATGACTCCGGCCAACACCACCGAATCATTTCTGACCACGACAAAAGGCAATCCGCAACTCGAGCATCGCACATGCTGTCCGCTTACAAAGATACTGACGTTGTGCAACATATTGCAGGCCGGACAACGTTGATTCGTCGAAGTCATATCCTTCCCATTCGCCCGAAAAAACCAGAAGCGTTCCCATCGATTGGATCTTTGATCCATCCTGACACAAGCAACCAAATCAAAACACGATACATGCCTACATCACTTTAATCTACTCAATCATGGGAGGTCAACTGCATCTTCCTAGATTTCAACTCTCATCCATGTTAGATCCGTCGAAGCCTGTTGCCATGCAGGACAGTTGGTACATATCGAGAGGACAAAGAAAATGTCAATCCGTGATCAGATCATTGATTTTCGCTCCGACACCTTTACCAAGCCGACCCAGGGCATGCGTAAAGCCATGAGTGAAGCCGAAGTGGGAGACGATGTATTTGGAGAAGACCCCACAGTGGCTCGACTGGAAAATACCATTGCCGGACTTTTCAACCGACAGGCGTCGTTGTTGGTCCCCTCGGGAACCATGGCAAACCTGATTGCCATGGCTGTGCATTGCAGCCGAGGGGATGAAGTCATACTGGAACGGCGCACCCATTCATTCTCGTATGAAACCGGCGGGGGCGCGGCGCTGTTAGGCATACTTTTTCAGGCCATCGATAACCCCGAAGGAGTCCTCAATCCCGAGCAGGTAAATGCCGTAATCCGGCCCAAAAACATTCATCAACCCATCAGCCGCTTGGTGGTTATCGAAAATACGGTCAACATCGCCGGGGGTATCATTGTAGACATCGAAAAAATCCATACTTTTTCAGATCTTTGCAAAGAAAATCGTCTCAAGCTGCATATGGATGGTGCGCGCATCTGGCATGCTTCGGTTGCAACCGGTACATCTCTTTCGGACTATGCCGCCCGGGTGGATACGCTCTCGTGCTGTCTGTCAAAAGGACTGGGATGTCCGGTCGGCTCCATGCTGGTGGGGGATGCGGATACAATCGAAAAAGCCAGATGGTATCGAAAAATGCTCGGTGGAGCCATGCGTCAAGCAGGCATTATCGCCGCCTGCGGACTGTATGCGCTCGAGCATCACATCGAACGACTAGCTTCCGACCACGAGTCGGCGTGCAGATTGGCAGACGGCTTGGACTCCCTCCTGGGGGACAGGTTCGAAATTCAGGCGCCCGAGACAAATATGGTGCTTGTGCATACCCCGGCAAACAACAGTCCGCCGATCATTGCAAATTGGAAGAAAATCGGAGTTTTAGCCCTGCCCATATCTGATACGTGCATCCGTTTGGTCACCCATATGGACACTCCGATCGAAACAGTGGAAGAGACTTTGCGAAGAATCGAAGAAAGCTGCTAATCCCGTTGCAGTACCATCATTACCTGGGAATCAAGACACTCGGTCTCCGGGCTCGGCTTGCGGATCGGCCATGATCAATCTTACCCGGACATGTGAACCATCCTGGTTGGCCGAGCTCGCGCACAACATGCCCTCACTGAGCCCGAACCGCATTTTCCGAGGTTTGAGATTGGCCACACAAATGACCTTTTTTCCCTTCAGGGCGGCCGGATCGGGATAAAACTCCCTTACACCCGCAAATACTCTCCGCTCTCCCAGAGGTCCCAAAGACACTTTAACGTCTAAAAGTTTGTCTGCCCCCTCGACTTCACAGGCCTCGAGGATCTCGGCGACACGCAGGTCCACTTTCGCAAAATCTTCAATGCTGCATGTCTCGCTCAAAGGATCGACTTGAACCGGGTCCGGCCGGGATTGATTCGTCGAATCGAATTCTTTTTGAGAAGCTTCCACAAGCTCGTCAATCTGTTTGCGTTCCATTCGCTCTATCAACCTTTCAAATGGTTGGATGGTATGGTTTTCGACTACCCGCGGAATGTGAGACCAGTCCAGCGGCTCGACCCCCATGATCCGCTCGATGGAGGTCACGAGCGCGGGCAACACCGGCTTGAGATATATGGCCAACACCAAACCGAAATTCGCAACCGCGGTACATATTTCCGAGGCCGTCTCCGGGTTGGTTGTAAGCACCCTCCACGGCTCTGTGTTTTGCAGATACAGATTTCCTTCCTCCGCCAACTGGCTGATGCGAAGCATGACGGCGGACAGATCCCGTTTCTCGTAATATGATGCTACTTCATCCGCAAGGTCGGTTGCTTTTCGCAAAAGAGGCAAATCTCTTGCATGAATGGTTGTCAACCGGCTTGCCAACCGGCTTTGGACAAACTTGAGATTTCTGCTGTAGAGGTTGACGATTTTGTTGACCAACTCCGCGTTGACACGATTGACGAAGTCTTCGAAAACCAAGTCGATGTCATCCGGCTTGGCCGAGATTTTGGCCGCATAGTAAAACCGAAGGTATTGAGGATCCAAAAATCGAAGATACGTAGATGCGTTGAGAAATGTTCCGCGGCTTTTGGACATTTTCTCGCCTTCAACCCGTAGAAATCCATGTACATGCACCTTGGATGGCAGGTTCAACCCAGCCGCATGCAACATGGCAGGCCAAAAGAGAGTATGAAAATAGACGATGTCTTTGCCGATGATATGCACAATCTCGGTTGCCGGATCCGACCAAAACTCTTCCACATTCCGTCTATTTTTTTTACACCAGTTGTCGGTTGATGCGATGTAGCCGATGGGGGCATCCAACCAAACATAAAAAAACTTGTTTTGTTCTCCCGGGATAGGAAATCCAAAATACGGCCCGTCCCTGCTGATGTCCCAATCCCTCAAGCCGGCTTGGATCCAATGGGTTACATAGTTTTTGACTTCTGGTTGCAAAGCACCGGGGATCCAGCGCAACAAGACATCCTTGAAATCTCCAAGCTTCACGAAAATATGCTCGGTGCTCCTACGGATCGGAGGATTACCACAAATGGAACAACGTGGTTCTTTGAGCTCGACGGTCTCGTACGTAGCGTTGCATTTTTCACAATTGTCCCCGTACTGATCCTGGGCTCCACATCTAGGACATATCCCTCTGACCAGCCGATCGGGTAAAAAGACACGGTCATGCTCGCAAAAGGTCTGCTCCACATCCCGGCGCAGCAAATGATCTTTTTCTTTCAAGCGCTCATACACAAATGCGGACCATTTCTGGTTTTCATCGCTATGGGTCGAATGGTAGTTATCAAATTCGATTCCAAATGCCTTGAAATCTCTTACATGTTCGGCGTGCATTTTTTTGATGAGATCCTCGGGCAGCATGTTTTCCTTGCGAGCCCGAATCATGACAGGGGTTCCATGGGTGTCGTCGGCACAAAAATAATAGGCTTCATGACCTCGCATCTTGAGAAAACGCACCCAAATATCAGAAAAAAGATACTCCATCAGGTGTCCCAAATGGATGCTTCCGTTGGCATATGGCAATGCACTGGTGACCACAACACGTCGTTTCACTTCACTACCCTCTTGGTTATCGGTTGGCGCAAAAATTTTTCTAAAAAATCAGGCCAAACGTTACGTCATTATGAGGCAAACAGCAAGCTTCGAAATCATTTGATGATTATCCAATTCTTTCGAACATGAGATAACATTTACTAATCCGATGCAACATATCGGTATATTCTATCTCCAGATACACCCGGCCCGGCAATATAGTACAATATACATATGGTTACAAATCAATTCCCGCAACGACCATACTTCTTTGATAAATGAAAAAACAATACCAACTCATGTCTATTGACTTAAGAAAGTATTCGGTATTAGGATAGTGTCCTAATAAGTTTCATATACTTGGAAAGGAAATGAGATCACTCACATCAATTCAGGAGGTGAACCGAAAGACAAGATAGAATCAGGAGCGAAAGTAAGAAAATCAGATGTGTGTACCGAAGAAGTATAATCACCCAGAAGGAGGGTCTTGAAAATGAAGTTATGCTTGAAGCTGTCTGCTTTACTCATGACCATGGCCCTGTTTGCCGGATGCGGTCCTATGGACGAGATGGACTCGCAGGAATCCGACGCAGACAGGATCGTAAACCGTGGTCCGGACGCGGTATTTATCCCCGGATCTTGTAAAAACCCTGCGGGTGGTACGTATTGTGGGAAAAAATCACCCGACGGTTGTTGGTGTGACAGCCTTTGTACTTCCTACAACGACTGCTGTGACGACAAACAGCAAGTCTGTGACAGCCCCCAACCCACACCGACGCCCAATCCGACCCCGACACCGGGGCCGACCCCGACACCGACTCCCGATCCGACCCCGACGCCCAACCCCAACTCATGCTTGGGTTATTGCGGCAAAAAAGCCCCGGGAGGTTGTTGGTGCGACAATCTGTGCAAGCAATACAATGATTGCTGCTCGGATTATGAGCAACAATGTGTAAACCCTACACCGACACCGAACCCTACACCGACGCCGACTCCGGGTCCGACCCCGACGCCCAATCCGACCCCGACGCCTACGCCGAATCCGACTCCGACGCCGACTCCCAATCCCACACCCAACCCGAATGCAACCAAGCTCACCCATGATAGCCGAGTCCGGGTCAACAGCACGGCGGGCGTACCCAAGTATTACTACATCCAGTGTAATGATCTCACGCTGGTCGATACCGAAAATCCGGGCTCGGTCGGATGGATCAACCTGTACGTAAAAAGAGGATCCCTGCCTACCAAGACCGACTACGATTGCATCTCCGACAAATCCAATACCGCCCAACA
>JBFFBT010000202.1:0-11024 GCA_041560255.1 Myxococcota bacterium
AGTGGGTACAAGAGGTAAACCTGATGACGGATGCATGGGTTTGGATTTTTTATTTTTCGGGGCATCTACCGGGTTGACACACAGCCTGATTCCGTTATGGTGACAGAATTCTTTGAGGGTGTCTGGTCGACCACCTCGAATTTGGTTTTTTCTTATGCCCTGATGGCGGCGAGGAGGTGATAACCGTGGGAACAATTGGTCATTTTTTGGACAAACACTTCCTGCATTTCAACAGCCGGGAAATGGTTGCAGCGGCGAGGGCTTACAAAGAGCATATCGATAAAGGCGGCAAAATGTTTCTTTCCATGGCGGGAGCCATGAGCACCGCCAGGATAGGTCAAACCCTGAGTCGTATGATTCTGAATGGCTATGTACATGCCATATCGTGTACTGGAGCAAACCTGGAGGAAGACGCATTTACTTTGTTGGCTGGAAAAGAGTATAAACCGATTCCCAACTGGCGTTACCTCAGGCCCGAAGATGAGAAGAAGCTATACGAACAAGGCTTCAACCGGGTGACCGATACATGTATTCCGGAAACCGTCATGCGACACATGGAAAAGCGATTGTTGAATCATTGGAAAATCGCTTGCGAAAACGACACTCGATCGATGCCGAGCGAATATCTCATGCGGGTCTTGAGTGAGCCGGATATCGAAAAGTATTTTCAGTATCCCAAAGAGGAAAGCTGGCTTTTGGCTGCGAAAAAAATGCATATACCGGTGTACACACCGGGATGGGAAGACAGCACCACCGGTAACATGTTTGCGGCTTCGGTAATAAAAAATAGAATTGCACACCATCAATGTGTACGCACCGGCACCGAGCAAATGGAGCATCTCATCCATTGGTATCTTGAAAACAACGGCAGGAAGCAATCGAATCCGAGCGTGGGATTTTTTCAGATTGGCGGTGGTATAGCGGGTGATTTCGCCATTTGTGCGGTACCGACCATCATCCAGGACATGAAGCTCGAAAATACTCCGTTCTGGGGGTACATGTGCCAGATTTCCGATGCGGTGACCAGCTACGGCGGATACTCTGGAGCCGTGCCGAACGAGAAGATCACTTGGGGCAAGCTGGATGTCGATACGCCGAAGTTTATGATTCAGTCCGACGCCACCATTGTCGTTCCGCTGATGTTTGCGTATATCTTGGATGATTGAGCAAGCGCCGGCATGACGAATCTCGTGGTTGGGTGATGTCCTTTTTCTATCGGCTCGGATTTTTTGAAGATCGCCCATCCAGGCAGATCCCGTATCCATTGGCCGGTCATGTGATACAGTTGCATGGCGCTGTTGGCGGTGATCAAGATCATTTTTTTGCTTGGGTTGTAAGGACTGGGTAACGTTACAATGATCCCTTCGTCCGGTCGGGCGTGAACTTTATCTCGAAAAACAAACAGGTTTCTTCTGATTGTCAAATCATCGGTTTTTTCGGCCGCATCCCTCAGAATGCGGTTGTCGGTCGAAGTGCCCAATATGATGAGATCGTTGCGAGAGAGCTCATCGAGTGTGATTTCGGAATCCTTTCTCAAAGGTAAAAGAATCTCGGTAAAATTATCGGCCAAGGTTTTTCTGAGTCGAACCGCCATGGAGTGGTTGGCCTCGATTTGGCGATTGGTTCCGTAAACGATGCGGGTATCATGATAGTTGTCCAAAAAATGTGACGGGCTGTGGTATCGCTCGCGATCGGTAGGAAAATCAAACCCCGGGTTCAGCACTGCTTTCTCGGGTTTCTCGTCCAAGCTCCATGACAGCCGGGTGGACGCGCCACGGGCTTCAAACGGAAAACGCATGGTTTTTTGCCGGCCGGTTGTGATTTCAACGGTTCCCAGTAAATGATAATGGGGTTTGGGTTGTTGGAGATCGAGAGTGAGCTTCCAGCTCTTTTTATCCCGATCTTGCTCACATATGATGCTCGCTTTCGGATCGGGCAACCCTTTTCTGTCTATCCACTGGTGGATAAATCCGCTGAGATCGCGTTTGGCAATTCGGCCGGCTTGTTTGACGAACTCCGGGTTGGTCATGGTGCGGTTTTTGAATCGGGTGTAAATGCTGTCCATAAGATGCAGAAACTTGTCGTTGCCGAGCAGCATCCGCAATTGATGCAACAAGAAAGTGCCTTTGATGCGGGGGACTTGGTAATCGATATAGCGATGATAACTGGTTGCGGCCCGGGTGGGAATCAGATCACCCTCTTGGTGTGTGAAGTGAAGGTAATCGTTGTTCAGGGTTCCAAGCTGGCCATCCAAGTAGGCGACGATTTCATCTTCTTTTTCCGGAAAAGCCTGTAGGATTTGCCAGTAGGTCGCCGAGCCGCTTACCAGCCAGTTTTCGGATCCGCTGGATTGAAAGACCGTATTCTGCCACAATTTTCTTTTATCGATGGTATATACATTCTTGGCGGCTTGAATATCAATGGATGCGGTCTTGAGATCGGGGTTTTTTGGATGCGGCTCGGGCGTGGGTCGAGATGCCTGCAAAGCCCGACCGATAAATATGGGGCTTGGAAAAGAATATCCCAAACTCAAATGAGGCTCGGCATTGGGTTTGTTTTCCAGAACTCTGCTTCCGGGTATTTTTTCCCTTAGGGTGGTTTTTCCAAAATGCGCTAAAAAAACAAGATGTTCTGCCATATCGGAGGTGGTCAGTTTTCCGTCACAGGCATGTGATAGGTTGATGGGTGGTGTGGCCATCAGTCGGGTTGCGTTGTCGGGATCGATCTTACCGTAGTATTGGGTGTAGTATTTTTGGAATGCAATGTCCCGGTTATAGGGTCTGAAGGTGAGATCGAAAGGCGCGTTATCCGGGTTTGTGAGGTATTCTTTGCGTACTTCCGGATCCTTGTTGTTGTTGTTGCACCAGTAAAAATTTTTCAATCCGCCGATGAATTCCGCCCGCTTGGATCTCCACAAACGATGTTTGAAAGTACCCAGAAGAAAAATGCCCACCTCGTCGGATTTGATGTCTGCAAACGGCCACTCGTTGGTATAAAGTCCGTTGTTGTGATTGGTCATCATTTCGATCCATTGATCGATGGTATCCGCATACTGAACGGCTTTGCGTATCCGGTTGCTTTGGGGAGATCCCTTGGGATTGAAAGGCGTTTGCAGGACGGTGGTTTCTCCGATCACCAGTCCGGAACGGCTGATGTAAAAATCCGCACCCGAATGAATGCCGCCGGGAAATGTCTGAAAAACAAACCGGTGTCCCTTGGTGGGTTTCACATCCAGGATGATGTTCCAGTGTACGCCGGTATAGCCGTTCCACATGAACATCTGGGTTAGGATCGCGCGTCCGTCTCTGGTCGCAGAGCCGGTCGCTGCGAAGGCCGAGCATTTGTGGTACTCGGGTTTGACTTTCAACTCGTCCTCGGTTTTAAAGAAGTTCATTCCTGAAGTAGCATTGTGGTTGTAGAGGAGGGCTCGCTTCATCTGACCCAGGTCGATGATCGAGTTCAATACGGCGATATCCAACAGGTCCGGCTTGCGATCGAAAACCTTGGCGCCTGCATTTGCGGCTCCGTCCGCGGTGCCTTTCATCTCCAGCTGGTATTCATGAGCGTATCCGTTGAGCAGAAACGCCTGGGTAGTAAAGCGCAGTTGTTCCCAGCCCGCCTTCGGGTCATTGAGATTTTCTTGATGAGCGAGCTTCATGAGATAAGCGATAATTTCTTCAAAAAGCAGGTTTCCCAGTTGGTAGCCTCTTTCGTAGGGGTCACCTTCAATATGCACGTTGATCCAGCCACGATCATCGTAACGAAAAGCCGGTCCATACCAACGTACAGTTTCTTTTGGGATGTAGGGATCGATATTTTCAACCTCTTCCAATTTGATATCATCGAACCAAGCGCTTCCGGCCGCCGTTGCGTTGTATCCTAAATGCAGTCGCACGCGATCGGTTTTTTGGGTGGCGATGAAGTATGCTTCGATCCGGGTCCAGTCGCGGGTCGCGCCTTGGGCTTGCGAGTGATTCGTGAAGGGGAACGATTCCATGCTCATACACGCCGCCACGGGAGTGGGATATCGAGCGGCTTTATCCGAAAAAGCGTTTTCGGTGCGCACCCAGCCTTCCAAGCGGTACAAGCGACCGATCTGGAGCTGCATGGGTTGCGAGATCCAAGTTGTCGATGCGGGATTTGCGTGGTGGACCAATAGGCTGGCTTTTCCCGAATGATATTGATTTCGATCGATACGAGAGATCGTATCTTTGGTGCGTGGGGATTGAAGACTCCAAGCCAAAGGCATCGAAGACGCCGAAGAATTTTCGAAAGAAGAGTTGTCGATGGAGATGGTTTGGGTGGATGCCGGGGTCGGCGTGCTCCAGGCCAAAAGAGCCAGGATCGCTGTCAATAAGGAACAATGAGCCGCTTTCATCGTTTTCGTCCTATTGGTTTTGGTTGTGAAAATAAAAAATACCTATGAGCTACTTATGAACCCGCTACCGAAGAAAACACACTCGGCGTATCGGGGTCAAGCAGTTGCTATTTGCATTAAATTATGTTTTAAATCTTTGTATTTCAATGTAATCTTTCCAAGGTCGTTTGCCAGATGGAAGGAGGCCTCAATGCAAGAAGCGGGATCGAAAGACAAAACCCAAAATCAAATCTCGAGAAGGCGTTTTTTCAAAACCGGAGGCATCGTCATTGCCGGTGGGGGGTTGGCGCTGTCTCAAAACAACTGCGCCACCGTGGCGGAAAAAGAGACTTCCCAGACCTCCCCGGCCGGCATTGTGCAAAAAAGGCTGATGGGGCGCACGGGGTTCGAAGCCTCGGATATCAGCATGGGTTGCGGCTATATCAGCGAAGCCAACGTAGTGCGTTATGCCTATGATCGGGGTGTCAACTTGTTCGATACGGCCGAGGGTTACGGAAACGGTGATTCGGAGACCAAGATCGGACAGGTGATGAGTTATATGGATCGCAAAAAGATCTTCATCGTCACCAAGCTGGTCATCAAGGCGGAAGATACCGAAACAACCATCTTGGAGCGATTCGGCAAATGCCGGGAGCGCCTCAAGACAGACTATGTAGATGCGTTGTTCATGCATGCCGTCTACAACCCGGATCAATTGAACAACCGCGCATTTCATGATGCCGTCGCCAAGCTCAAGGCCGATGGGCGCTTGAAGCATGCCGGGCTTTCCTGCCACGGCCCGCGTGATAAGACTCAACCCAGCATGGAAGAGGTGCTTTTGCCTGCCGTGGACGACGGCCGGTTCGATGTCATATTGTTGGTTGCCAATTTTCTCAACGAAGAGGCGGCCAAGAAAGTCATACGGGCCTGCAAGAAAAACCATGTAGGCACCATGGCGATGAAAGTGGTTCCGGGGTTGCTTCAGCTCGAGCCTTTCGATCCCGACAACCCCGCCGGGGAGTACGCAATAATAATGAAAACGCTTTTAGAAAGAGGACTTTCTCGGGACGATGCGATCGCGAGAATCAAACAATACATCAAGAATGAGCAGGAATCCCAGCAAAAGGTAAAACCCTTTGCCGAAAAGTATGGTTTGAAAACCAATCGCCAACTTCAAAACACCAGCGTGAAATGGGCGCTTCGGTACCCTGATTTGCACACATTGTGCATTTCAATGCGGGATTTCGATATGGTCGATCAATACGTACCGCTTTCCGGCACCAAGCTTGCCCGGAGTGATGTAGCTTTTCTGCGTGATTTTCGAGCGGCTTATTCCAGACAGTATTGCCGGCACGGATGTGCAAAATGTTTCGCAAGCTGCCGGCATGGATTACCTGTAAGCACGATCATGCGTTATGCCTACTATTTCGAGTGTCATGGGCGTGAAAAATTAGCCATGCAGAAGTACGCCCGCCTCGACCTCGGTCGTCATTTGGCATGTGTGGGGTGTGATGCGCCTTGCGAGCCGGCTTGCCCCTATGGGGTGGGGGTGAGGGCTCATTTGCTCAAAGCCCACGGATTTTTGTCGATGGCCTAAAAATATTCCCGATTGCCAAAAAGCCATTGTCCAAGTCGCGATCCAAAACTTTGTTGGGAAAGTATACGGCGGGTCAGATTTTTTCGCTCGGCCGGTTCGGTTTTTTGGATGATGGTGACCAATGAAAGCACCAAGTGTTTTCGCATTGACAGCCGATAGCTGTTGAGCAATTTCGTATGGCAATCAATGAGTCGATTGGTTTGATCCTGAAACCAGCCGCATTGATCGAAAAAGGTAGACAGTTGGGTATCGAATCTTTTTAGTTTTTCTTTTTCTTGCGCGTTGTTCCAGATGGCGGTGTGGAACTCGAGGTTTTTGAACCTGACACCGATCAAATTGCGGGCCTTGTTCCACAACGCTTTGGTGACCGAACTTGAGCAATCGCGCTCGAAGATATGTCGGACCGAATCCCAGGACGCCATCATTCTCGAATGACCCAACTGTAAAGTTCGAAGGGCCTGGGTGTAGGGTACATATATGTTCATGAGATCGATATAAATGCTTTGCGGGTCGCTTTGGTTCGATGAAAATAGGTGCGTGTGATCGCCAGACAGCATCGAGGCCAGGATCTTGTTGCGTTGCGTGCGGTACATGTCGGTCATATCTGCCGAGGTGCGTCTGGCCAGTCCCGGAATATCGAAGGCCAATTTTTTAGGAGAGGTCAGCTTGAACATGGATGTGTAGAAACCGATCAGTCGTTGAAAATAAGTTTTATAGCTTTCTTTCTTTCTTTTTTGGGGAAAGGGATCGTTTCGGGTTTCGGCAAGTAGTTTTGAAAACTTTTTGGCCTTCTCCAGGATCAATTGGTTTTCGGACATCTTGGAAATACATTGTCGATGCACTTTTTTATCAATCCAACGCTCGATCCGTTTCCTCTTTTTTAAAAGAGGTTTGAAATGAACGGGTTGATTACATGCCAAGCACTTTTTGGACCACAAGGCCACTTTTCGGCCGCATGAGCATAGGGTGGTTTTTGCGCTGCCCCATACTTCGTCCGGGGAGAGCGAGGTTTGATGAAAGGGAGAAATTTTTGCAGACAAGGGTTCGAGTTTGTCAAAATCTTCCATGATTTGACCACCGAATGTCTCTTTCCCCCGGTTTGCGCCGACCGGTTCAGTTTCCGATAAAATCCATAAAATAGCAACCCATGGTTTCTGCTTGGGTTTGATACGACATGCGCCCATCGAGAGGAGGCGGGTGTATGGCTGGGAAGTAGGACAACGTTACTTTATCATTGACAATGGTTCTTTGTACGAGGCAGGTTTTTCACTGTCTTGGTATTTGAGGCAGGGTGCCGACCAATGAGGTTGTGTCTATGAGATTGAGACGGAGCGTATCACTGTGAGCTATCCGCTTGTGCCGGCAGGTTGGTTCGGAAAGGTTTCTCGGATCATACTCATAGGGTTGAGTTGGTCTTTGCCGATATCGATATTCGGAATGCAAGCCGGAGTCGCTGCGGGGGCTTTGGTGATCATCCTTATGGGAGTTGTATCGAGGGGTGGATTTTTTTCTAGAACTCCCTTGGATGGAGCCGTTTTGATCATGCTTGCAGCCATAAGTCTTTCATTGTGGTTCGCATACGATCAACCCTTCGATTTTCACGCAGCGACATCCTTTTGGGTGGTGGGCTCGTATTATGTGACCTGGTATTTCTTGGACACCGAGACGACCTTGAAAAAGTGTGTCGCGGGGATGATCTTGCTGGCAAGTCTTGCGTCCGTCTTTGCTGTTTACCAGAGCATGACGGGTGACTACCCGTTGGGGTCGGTTATCCATCCACAGGTGGATGTGTTGCTGAAGCCCGTTCCCGATATGGATGGACGGGTGGGTGGAGTAGGCTTGTTTTTCAGCCGGCTGACCCTGGCCCATATGCTGCTGTTTCCATTTTGTTGGATCGCTGCGTTGTTGTTGGAGCCGGTCGGTCTGAAAACCAAATTGGGGTTGGTGGTGGCGTTTGTATGTGTATCTGCGGGATTGGTTTTTACCTGGACGCGGGCTGCTTGGCTGATTGCCTGCCTGGCCGGATTGGTCTTGGTTGTTGCTCGGTTGCGGAATCATACCAAAATTTGCATTGTAACGGGCGCTGTGGTGCTCGGATTGGTGGCGGGAGCTTTTTGGTTGTCTCCTACCATGCGCGATAGAATGACGGCCAGCTTTGCAGGCGGCCGCGATTGGGGCAGGCTTACGTTGTGGCAGACCGCCTTGGATTTGGCGTCCGAAAAACCCATCACCGGCCACGGATATGGCAGTTTTCAAAACGTCGCCGGACAACGTATCGAACAACGATTGAAGCAAATGGGAAAAAAGCGTTTTTCCGGGATCATCGCCTGGGCGCACAACAATCTTTTGACTTTCTTGGCCCAAACCGGAGTGATCGGTGCGTTCGCCTTTTGCTTTTTGTTTGTTTTGTATTTCAAAGGTGCCTTGAAAGCCTTGCGTTCCATGTGTCCGGACCAACATTTTATGACAGGGTTTATCCGAGGTTCTATGGCCGCGGTAGCGACCTTTCTTGCGGCGGGGTTATTTCACGATACATTTTTTGACGGAGAAGTGGTTTTCTGCCTTTGGTTTACCATGGCTGCATCCCTCGCGGGCGTGCGGTTGGCGCACAGACCAGGAAACCCATCGACATGCTGAAGGTTATTTGTGAAATATCTACTATCACGATGTTGGCTGGGTTGTCGGTCGGGAGTGCGCGTTTGGGCATATCACCTACGGCAGCCATCGCGGCATTGCTCGTATGGGGAGCATGGCCCTTAAACCCGGGTGGCTCTCAGGTTGGGCTCGATCGAATCGCGCGGTCGTTTTTGTTATGTTGTTTGGTGTTGCTCGGCGCATTTCAGGAAAACCTGACACATATCACAGGTGTCATGCTTGCGGGCATACCGGCGGGAGTATTATCGATTGCGGCAATCGTGCGCCTGGCGGCTTGTCGAGATCGAATACCCGGAGTGATGCCGATTTCTGCCGGTTTGGTAGCCGGATGTATTGCATTGGCAGCCAGTATCTTGACGGCCGCGGGTGTCCGGATGGTTTTGTCGGTTCGCTCGAGTATGCCCATAGCGCCGGGCAACCTGGGATTTTTACTGGTCATGGTGTTGACGGGAGCCGGTTGGTTTGGGTTGACTGTACATTTGAAGGAACGCCGTAAGGCTTCGTACTGCGCCGATTTTATGAAAAGACGTTGGATTTGGGAACGAAGATATCTATTTTATGTAGCCGGGGTGGTCGGATTGAATTATCTGCGACACCTTGTGTATGAGACCTGATCAACCGGAGTCCAATACCGTTCTGACCTTTTTTAATAGATCGACTGTGGTGAAGGGTTTGGCGATAAAGTGGGTTCCCTCGTCAAGAACACCGTGATGTACGATGGTGTTTTCGGTATAGCCCGACATATAGAGCACTTTTGGATTTGGAATGATGAGCGACAATCGATTGACGAGCTCGATGCCGCTCATCTTGGGAATGACCACATCGGTAAGAATGAGATCGATGTGGGTGTGGGTGCGTTCGCATTCGAGCAAAGCTTCACCGGCATTGGCAGCCGTGATGACCTGATAGCCGGCTGATGTCAGAACACGTCGGGTCAAATCCCTGACGGCTTTTTCGTCTTCGACGACCAAAATGGTTTCGGTGCCTCGGCAGTCGATCAAAACGGGTTTGGGGGTTCTTTCGGTTTTCAGGTTCTCTTCGCGCGGCAGATAGATCTTGAATGTGGTTCCTTTTCTGGGTTCACTGTACACCCAGATGTTTCCTCCGCTTTGTTTGATGATGCCGTATACGGTGGAAAGGCCGAGACCGGTGCCATGACCTTTCTCTTTGGTTGTAAAAAACGGCTCAAAAACATGATCTATGGTTTCTTTCGGCATGCCGATGCCTGTATCGGTGACCGCCAGCATGACATAACAACCTTCGGTGGTGTCCGGATGGTTGGCGGCGTACTGTCGATCCAGCTCGGTGTTGGCGGTTTCGATGGTGAGCTTGCCTCCTTTGGGCATGGCATCGCGGGCATTGATGACGAGATTCATCAACACCTGTTCGATTTGGGCAGGATCGGCGCGGACATATCCGAGATCTTGGGTCAAAGAGATATGAAACTCGATGTCTTCCCCGATCAACCGCTTCAACATTTTCTCGAGATCAATGACGACATCGTTGAGATTTAAGCTTGTCATCTACAGCACTTGTCTGCGGCTGAAAGCCAAAAGTTGACCGGTCAAAACGGCCGCCCTCTTACCTGCTTCCAGGATTTGCAGGATATCTTCTTTGAGCGGATCCGCTTCGTGCAGCGCTGTCGATGTCAGGGTGGCGTAGCTGTTGATTACGGTGAGAAGATTGTTGAAATCATGAGCGATTCCTCCCGCGAGCCTTCCGATGGCTTCCATTTTTTGGGATTGTCGATACTGTTGTTCGAGTTGTTCTTTTTCATGTTGGAGCCGGATTCGTTCGGAGATATCCCGCGAGCTTACCACGCTTCCGATGAGCTTTCCGTCGGCCTTGATGGGGGAAGCTATCGAGCTGAAATAGATCATGGTGCCGTCGGGCCGCTGGTAGGTTGTGTCGTACTTTTGCTTCTCTCCGTGTACCATCACCCGATCCAGGATCGCTCTGACCCGTTGCTGGTCGTGGAGAGAGACCAGCTCATAAAGAGGTATACCTATGATCTCTTTCAGATCTTGACCGGGTTCGACCCGGTTGATCATTTGGATTTTGTGATTTGTATCCAACAGCATGAGATAATCGGCGGTGGAGCAGAAAATGGCTTGCAGGCGTTGTTCGCTTTTACGCAGGGCCTCTTCGGTGTTTAATCGATCGGTGATATCCAGCCCGATGGCCAGAAGACCGATTGTTTTACCTTTTGAATCTTGAATGATTTTATCATGCCACTCGACGAAGATTTCGTTTCCGTCTTTGGATACGATGGGGTTGATATTTCCTTTGGTTTGAATATCACCCACAGCCTGTGTGAACAAAAGGCGTATCTTTTCTCGATCCCGCGTGGGCAGGAAAGTATCAAACCAGTCTTTTCCTTCTACTTCGCGGAGTCGATAGCCCGTGATTTCTTCC